>CAIVHG010000081.1 GCA_903905655.1 uncultured beta proteobacterium
CACACGCTGCGCCTGGAACCGGCGCCGGAAGCGACGGCCTCGATCGCATTGCCCACCAGCGCGTGCAGCACGGTTTCCATCTGCACGCGATCGATCAGCAATTCCGCATCCGGCGACAGCGTCCCGATCTCGATGGCGACGCTGTGCTCTAGGGCGTAGGCGCGCAGCGGCTCCGCTGCGCCCTCAATAAGCGCGCGTACCATGACGCGTTCCAGCCTCGAGGTTCCATCGCGGAAAAAATCACGCAACCGCTGCACCACGTCAGCGGCGCGCGCGGCCTCGCTTTCGATCTTGCCGAGCAGCTCGACCGTGCGATCCGCCGGTTGCACGCTTTTCAGCGCGCGCCCGTAATTGCGGATGGCGGACAGCGGCTGATGCAGCTCGTGTGCCAGCGCCGCAGCCATTTCACCCGCGGCAACGAGCTTGGCCGTGCGGTCGCGTGCCGCCTGTTGCTTCGCAAGCTCGCGCTCCAGCTCCTTGCGATGGCTCACGTCGCGCACCGTGGCGATGCGCAGTGCGGGCGCTGACCCGCCCGTGGTGCCCACCGAAAGCTCCACCGGAAACTGCGACCCGTCGCTGCGGATCGCCGCGACTTCGCGCAGTTCGGAGCGCAGCGCCACGCGTTCGAATTCCGGCAGCACATCACGCACCGCGGTGCCTACCAA
The DNA here is from genome assembly GCA_903905655.1 of uncultured beta proteobacterium. Taxonomy (GTDB): domain Bacteria; phylum Pseudomonadota; class Gammaproteobacteria; order Burkholderiales; family SG8-41; genus PALSA-1004. The sequence continues at coordinate 666 of CAIVHG010000081.1, forward strand.
CGAGTGCCCCGCAAAGCCAAATACCTGCGCTGCCGCGGGGTTCGCCGCGATGATCGCACCGCTGTGGTCCACGGTGATGATGCTGTCCGGCGCGGTGGCGAGTATCGTCCGCAGCCGCGCTCCGCTTTCCTCCAGCGCGTCGTGCGCGGTGCGGCTTTCCGTAACCATCGTCCCCAGAAACAGACCGGTCACAGCAAGCGCGCACATCATGAACTGGAACTCGGTGACCGACATGTCGACCTTTTGGACGCCGGACCAGATGAGCGCGAAGATGACACCCATCTGAATGATCGCGATGCCGAGCACGGCGCCCACGATGGCATGGCGCATCGCTATCCAGATCAGCGGCAGAAACAGCAGGTAAAAGAGCTTGTAAGGATTCTCGCCGGTGCCGAAGGCGATCCACAAGCTAAACATCAACATGCCCAGTTGCGCGGCCACCTCAAGGCGCGAGCTTTGCAGGAACGTTCGCTTGACGCGCCGCCAGTCCCACAGCAACAGCAGCAGCGGAGTACCGATCACCACGCCTAGCAGGTGCCCGATCCAGAACCGCGAAGTGAACCGCCAGAATTCGCCCGCAGTCATCAAGCCGCCGAAGCGATATACGCCAATGAACGCGATCGCCATCAGCAGCGTGCCTACCGCCGCCACCGCGAGCAGTTTCCACAGATCCCGAAAATGGCCGAGCGTGCAGCGAAATTGAATCGGCCCCCGCAGCAGCGCCGCCATCGCTACATAGCCCGCGGTGATGATGCAAGGCCCCAGAAGCTGAAGGTACGGGGCAGGCGGCATGCCGCGCACCACGAGACTGGTGGCAAACGATGCGACCGCGAGCGCCGGCCAGTAGCGCAGCCCGCAAATCAGCAGCAGCGCGAGGCCGAGACCCGCCGACGGATTCCACGCAACGATCGCAAATGGCCGAACGATGTAATAACGCGCCCCCCAG
>CAIVHG010000082.1 GCA_903905655.1 uncultured beta proteobacterium
ACCCAAGACCAGCAACTTCAGGTGGCGCGCAGTGATTCACTGCTGCGATCCGACCTCAACTATTCCAACCGCCCGGTGCGGACCCGCATGCCGGGTGGTGTGGGAGGGGAGCGGTCATTCTTGACCGCCCCCTATCCCGATCGCGCACATCAAACGGCGATTTAGTTCAGGCGCCACAGCGCGTAGTTGAGCAGGCAGGCGAATGCGACCCACGCGGCGTAAGGCACGAGCAGCCAAACTGCGACACGGTCGATGCGCCGGAACAGGATGGCGTTGATGCAGATCGCCGCGAACAGCAGCGCGATGTCTGCGAGCGCGGCGCCGATCAGGTGTGCGCCGAAGAAGATGAACGACCACAGGAGATTGAGCGTCAGCTGCACCGCATAGGCCGCGAGCGCGGCCCGCGCAGCCGATCCACGGCTGCGCCAGACACGCCAGCCGGCGACTGCGATCATCAGGTAAAGCGTGGTCCACACTGGGGCAAACACCCAGTTGGGAGGATTAAACGCGGGTTTGTGCAGCGTCGGATACCAGGTTGTGACGCTGCCCGCCGTGACCCAGCCTCCGGCCGCAGAGACCGCGAGACACAGCGCGAGAAAGGCTGCCAGGCCGAGCAGATCGCTCGTGCGTCCACGTGGTGTTACGTCGCTCATGACCTGCTCCGGTTGATGCGATGCGCTTCGTGCCACCGCCTTTGATCCTGGCACTATACACGCCCCGGCGTTCGGTCTGGCGCGGCGCAACGGTTCTTCGGCGGCAAAATTGCAGGTAAACTGATCATCCCAAATAAACAAGGTGCCTGAGGCGCGGGCGAAGGAAGGGGCATGACAGCAGACAAAGCAGCAGCGCGAATCACGCAGGAAATGCGCGATCGTCTCAACGTGTGGAGCGAGCCGCGCATTTCGCCGCCGGTCGACCTCTCCGACATCCGCAGGTGGGCGATCGCGGTCTACTGGCCGGAAACGCCGCCGCGCCTTTACTGGGACGTGGAGTATGCGAAGACCACGCGCTGGGGCAGCGTCATCGCGCCGCGCGAATTCAATCCCTTCGCGTGGCCTGCGGTGCGCCCCGCCGATATGATGCCGTCGAAGTTCAAGCGCGATCCTGGCGAGCACAGCCTGAATGGCGGGCAGACCGAAACCTACGGCGCGCAGATCCGCGTCGGCGACGTCATCACGGCGAGGTTCGCGCTGGTGAAGCTGGAGGAGCGAGCCATCAAGCTCGGGCCGGCGCTGTTTCGTTATACCGAGACGCGCTGGACCAACCAACGCGACGAGCTCGTCAAGAGCAGGATCGGCATTTCCATCCGTTATTGAGCGCAGCGCGGTTCGCTGAACACGAAGCCAATCACATCAAGGACACCGCTATGGCATACAAGGTCTACTTCGAGGACGTGAACGTCGGCGACCAGGTGCCCACGTTCGTGCGCCAGCCCGACTTCATGCACTGGAACCGCTTTGCCGCCGTCAACGACGAGTTCGTCTACCTGCACATGGACGACGAAGCGGGCCGCGACGGGGGCAACAAACAGGGCGCATTCGGCATGGGCAATTTGCGCTTTGCATATCTGCACAACATGCTGCGCGAATGGATGGGCGACGAGGCCGAGGTGCGCGAGCTGAGCGTGCAGTTTCGCGCGCTCAACCAGAAGCGCGAAGTTCTGACCTGCAGCGGCGTCATCGCGGAGAAGAAGGTGGAAGGCGCGCACCACCTGGTGCGCCTGGCCCTCGACGTGACCAATCAGGACGGCAAGAGCACGACGCCCGGGCACGCCGTCGTCGTGCTGCCGTCGCGCCGTGCTATGGCGCAGAGCGCGCAGCAACAGTAGAACTCATTAAAGAAATGCCTGCGCTCGGCTTATTTTTGAAATGGGTTCTAGCGTGCCCTGCGTCGGTATGCAAAAGAAGAGCAAGCGCGCTGCGATATAATCGAGGCCCGCGTAAACGTTAGAGAAATCCCATGAGCCTCACTTCCTATGAGCCCGCGACGCCGCGCCTGCACCGTACCGAACTGGCGGTGCCGGCATCGAATCCCCGCATGATCGAGAAGGCGAGCAAGTGTGCTGCCGACGTGGTCTTCCTGGACCTCGAGGATTCGGTGGCGGCTGCTGACAAGCCGCAGGCGCGCAAGAACGTGGTGGCGGCGCTCAACGATCTGGACTGGGGCACGAAGACGGTGAGCGTGCGGGTCAACGGCCTCGATACGCCCTATACCTACCGCGACGTCATCGAAGTGCTGGGGCCGTGCCCGCGCCTCGATATGCTGTTCCTGCCCAAGGCCGGGGTGGCGGCGGACGTCTACGCGCTCGATGTGCTGGTGTCGCAGATCGAACTGGAGCACGGGCGCGCGAAGCGCATCGGCTTCGAAGTGATGATCGAGACTGCGCTCGGCCTGTGCAACGTCGAGGCGATCGCGCAGTCCAGCAAGCGACTCGAAGCCATGTGCTTCGGTTCCGGAGATTACGCGGCGTCGACTGGCGCGCGCACCACCACCATCGGCGGCCTCAATCCCGACTACGGCGTGCTTGCACAGGCGGACGCCGCGGGCCAGCGCGCTTACTTTCAGGCCGACCCTTGGCATGCCGCGCAGTCGCGCATCGTCGCCGCCTGCCGCGCTTACGGACTGCGGCCGCTCGATGGGCCGTACAGCGACTTCAATGACGCGGCAGGTTTCGGCGCGGCGACGCGGCGCGCCGCGGCCCTCGGCTTCGACGGCCGCATGGTGATCCATCCCGCGCAGATCGCCGCGGCAAACGAGATCTTCAGTCCGGCGTCTGCCGAAGTGTCACAGGCGCAGCGCATCGTCGACGCCCTCGAGCAGGCGGCGCGCGAGGGCAGGGGCGCGGCGCAACTCGACGGCCGCATGATCGACGTCGCGAGCATACGCATGGCACAGGGCATCCTGCGCAAGGCCGCAGCGATCGCGGCGCAACGCTAAGCACCGTGCCGCAACTCAGCCTTGGTAGGGCGGGTCACACCCGCCGTCCTGCGGTGCCAATTGAGACAAGGATCTCATCCTCTTGACGTCTGAATGGCAGGGGTGACCCGCCCTACAAACTCAGCGTCCGCTGATCAGCTTCACAGCGAGCAACACGAACAGTCCACCCGACAGACGATGCAGCCACGCGGCGAGCGCTGGATTGCGTGAGAGGCGCGCGCCCAACAAGCCGGCAAACCATCCGATCGCGCAGAAGACGAGCGCCGCCTGCAGGGTGAAGACGAATCCGAGCTGCAGCATCTGCCAACCGGCATCGCGGCGCGTGTTGTCGACGAACTGCGGCAGGAACGCGAGAAAGAACAGGATCACTTTGGGGTTGATCGCATTAGCGGCGAGTCCCTGAATGAACAGCTGGCGCAAACTCTGAGCAGCGTTCACAGCATTGCGGGGTTCGTCCACGATGAGTGCATGGCGAATAGCCTGCAGGCCCAGCCACAGCAGATAGAGTCCACCGGCGATCCGCAGCGCCGCATACGCGAACTGCGAGGCGGCGATCAATGCGCTGACGCCGAGCGCGGCGAGCACGGTGTGGTTGAGGCAGCCCAGCGCGCAGCCCAGGCCGAAGGCGGTGCCGGCCTTTTTGCCGCGCGCCATGCCCAGGCTCAGCACCATCAGGTTGTCGGGTCCGGGCGCCAGCGTGATTAGCAGCGAGGCCGCGAGGAAGGCGGCCGCTTGCTGCGCGCTGAGCAGGGTGTATTCGTACATGGAACGCTCAGCGCACCGTGAACGACTCGCGTGCGACGAGTTGCGATGAATCGGTGCGCAGCTCCACCTGCCAGCGTCCCGCAGCGGGAGCGGTATGCGCAGCCCAGGTGCGAAAACCTTCGGGCCGGCCGCCGATGACCTCGGTCTCGAGCGCGCGGCCAGCGAGCGCGCCTTCGTGGTGCCACTCGACGCGTACCTTTTGGCGGTAGCCTACGGGCGCTGCGATGGCGAACCAGGCATAGACCTGCCGCGTGCCTTCGGGAAATGTGTCGGTCGCGCCGATCAGAGACCGGTTCTGAACCGCGGTCCCGGTACCCGATGCGATGCGCACCACCGGAACGGGTGGCAGCGTGGGCGCAGACCATGAGAGCAGGATCGCTGCTGTGGCAGTGATCGTGACGGCGACGAGCCTGCGCTCGGTGGGTGCCAGGTTCAGGCGCGGCCAGACCGTGATGGTGATCGCGAGCGAGGCCAGCGCGGCGGAGACTGCTAGCGCAATCCGCAGCGGAATATCGAGGAGGGCGGTGGCCGGGACCAGCGTCGCAAACAGCACGACCGCACTCCACGCCGCGTGCACGATCGGACGCTTCAGCACCCAGTCGCGCCAATGGTCTTCGAAGCACGAGAAGAGCGCCATGCTGGTGAGCGCCAACGGGAACGCGACATTCCATGAGCTCAGTACGGCCGAGGCCCACCACAACGGCAGCAGATAGAAGAGCACATCCTGCCACAATCCGGACACCACACTGCCGGCGGCCGGCAGGATCAATCGACGCCAGCGCGGAACCGATTCGAGCGAATTGATGGACGAGGCGGCAGGCGCCAGACGGCGCAGCGCCTCCGCACCGATCCATGCGAGCATCAGCAAGCCCACGGCCACCGGCGCGAATCCCAGTCCGCGGCGCATGTAGACCACGCCGACGATGCCCAGGGCCAGCGCGACCCAGGGGCCATAGCGCCGGTTCAGGTATTCGAAGGACGGCAGGTTATGAAATAGCTTCAGCATTTTCCGGCTCAGATGGGGGAGTTTAACAGCAGCAATCGGGCGGCCGACGTTCATCTGATGATCACCGGTCCTGAGGATGGCCGCGTGCACAGTGCATGGAGGCAGGCGCAGTGGCTGGGTTATGATATCGGCAGCAGCTGCGTGAGGCGCGGCGAGGCACAGGGCACGTGATCGCATTTAAAGGTGACTGAAATGAAACTCCCATCTCTGAATACGCAGATACTTCTGGGGGCGGTGCTCGGCCTCGTGCTGGGTGCGGTCTTGGCAGGGCTGGGCAGGACGTCGCCGGTCACGCAACAGAGTTTGTATGCCGCGGGGCTCGTCAGCACCCTGTTCGTCGATCTGCTGAAGATGGTGCTGATCCCGCTGGTGTTCGCTTCCATCGCGGTGGGCGTCGCAAATCTGCGCGCGCACCGCCAGATCCACCGCGTATGGGTGGCCACCCTCGGCTTCTTCGTGTTTTCAATGGCGATCGCCATCGTGCTCGGGCTGTCCGCCGCAAACTACTTTCGCCCGGGTGCGGACATGCACCTGGCGATGTTCGCGGACGCGACGCGGGGCTTTGCCGCCAAGCAGATGCCGCTGCCCGAGTTCTTTGCGCAGATTCTGCACAGCCTGTTTCAAAATCCGGTCGCCGCGCTGGCGCAGGGCAACGTGCTGTCGGTGGTGATGTTCGCGCTGATCCTGGGCATCGCGCTGGTGGTGGGCGGGGAGCGCTATCGCAATCTGCTGCTGCTCATGCAGGAGCTGCTGGAGCTGATGCTGCGCATCGTCGGCTGGATCATGCGGCTCGCGCCGCTCGGCATCATGGCGCTGCTGCTGAATCTCGCGGCGACGCAGAACTCGGCGCTGCTCGGAACGCTCACGAAATTCATCGCCGTCATCATCGGCACCACGCTGCTGCATGGAGTGGTGCTGCTGCCGCTGATTCTCTACCTCGTTACCGGCGTGACGCCGCTGCATTTCTGGCGCGGGTCGCGCGAGGCGCTGGTGACGGCATTCGCCACCAGTTCCAGCACCGCGACCCTGCCGGTGACGCTGCGCTGCGTGGAGCAGCACCTGCACGTCAAGCCCGAGATCGCGGGCTTCGTGGTGCCGCTCGGCGCCACCGTCAACATGGACGGGACCGCGCTCTACGAAGCCGCAGCCGCGCTGTTCATCGCCAATCTCGCGGGCATCGACCTCAACCTGCTGCAGCAGACGATCGTGTTTTGCACTGCCATGCTTGGTGCGATCGGAGCGCCCGGCATTCCCAGCGCGGGCATGGTGACCATGGTGATGGTGCTGCAGTCGGTGGGACTGCCTGCGGAGGCCATCGCCATCCTGCTGCCGATTGACCGATTGCTGGATACCTTCCGTACCGCCGTCAACGTCGAAGGCGATATGGTCGGCAGCCTGGTGGTGCAGAAGCTCGTGCGAGCCTGAGGAGGATTCGGGCGCTAGGAATGATAGCTGCGCGCCCGGGGCGTAGCGCGTAGTGTGCTAGAAGCGGACCTCGCCGTGGCGGAACGGAATCCAGTCTTTGTATTCCTGCCGGAATTGCACGCCATACGGTGAATTCGCGATGAAGATGCGCGGCGGATTCCCGCCTTCCTTCTGGGTCTTCTCTACATCCACGAGACCCGAAGGCAGGAACACCTTGTCCACGATCTCCTGGATGGGCACCTCGCGTTGAGCGGTCTTGACGTATTCGCGGGCGGCGTCGGACAGCTTCCACGCCTGATCGACGAGCTCCATGTAGTTTATTCCGCTGGGGGTGGTCATAAACGCTCCTCGAATATTGAGTGACTTGGAAATGCGTTCCGGTATAGCTCGCCAAGCTGCTATTGTAGCCGCAATTTTCCGGTTTTCAAGGCGCACCGTCGCCAGGCATAGGCCTCGTCCGTTTCGAACGGCAACAGGAAATCTACGGGCACGCTTCCCAGCGCAGCTGATCGGGTGCAGGGAACTACGGCGCGCGCAATTCTGCGGTAAAATGCTAATCATCGGCGCACCAGGCTGTGGCGGTTCAGGCGCATCGCCAGGCTCGCAGCACTGACGCAAACCATGCGGCTCATTTCGATCCGCAGTTACCCTCCAATTTTTAAACCGGGAATGCAGATGAACAAGCGGGCGAATATCGACACTGTGCAAACGATACCGTTGTGGATCAACGGCGCAGAGCAGGCGCAAACGGGAGCGCGCTATGGCGAGGTGACCAATCCCGCGACTGGCGCCGTCGTGCGCAAGGTGCCGCTGTGCCCGGCCTCCGACATCGATCGCGCAGTGCAGGCCGCCAAGGCGGCATTTCCGGAATGGCGGGCGACGCCGCCGGTGCGCCGCGCCCGCATCCTGATGCGTTACCGCGAATTGCTCGAGCAACACCAGGCAGAGCTGGCGCAGCTGGTCAACGAAGAGCATGGCAAGACGCTGCCGGACGCTACAGGCTCCGTGCAGCGCGGCATCGAAGTTGTGGAGTTCGCCACTGGCGTGCCGCATTTGATCAAGGGCGAGCACTCCGAGGACGTGGGGCGCGGCGTCGACTCTCATTCGCTGATGCAGCCATTGGGCGTGTGCGCCGGCATCACGCCGTTCAATTTTCCGGCGATGGTGCCGCTCTGGATGTACCCGATGGCGATCGCGTGCGGCAACACTTTCGTGCTGAAGCCCTCGGAGAAGGTCCCATCCACGAGCATGCTGATGGCGCGGCTGTTCAAGGAGGCAGGGTTGCCGGACGGCGTGCTGAACCTGGTGCACGGCGACAAGGAAGCGGTCGACGCGCTGCTCACGCATCCGGACATCAAGGCCGTGTCGTTCGTCGGCTCGACTCCGATCGCGAAATATGTGTACGAAACCGCGGCCAAGAGCGGCAAGCGCGTGCAGGCGCTGGGCGGCGCGAAGAACCACGCCGTGGTGTTGCCGGATGCCGATCTCGAATTCACCGCGGACGCGCTGGTCGGCGCGGCCTTCGGCTCGGCCGGTGAGCGCTGCATGGCGATCTCCGTGGTCGTCGCCGTCGGGGATGCGGGCGATGAGCTGATCGCCAAGATAAAGCAGAAGGCCGCTGCCCTGCCGGTGGGTCCAGGCAACCGCAAGGGCGTCGAGATGGGGCCGCTCGTTTCCAAGGTGCATCGCGATCGCGTTGCCTCTTACGTAGACGCGGGTGTGAAGGAAGGTGCGACGCTGGTACACGACGGCCGCGGGCTCGTCGTCGAAGGACACGCCAGCGGCTTTTTCCTGGGGCCCACCATATTCGATCAGGTGCAAACCGGCATGTCGATTTACCGCGACGAGATATTCGGACCGGTGTTGTCGGTGCTGCGCGTCGCTACGCTCGACGAGGCGATAGATATCGTCAACCGCAGCCCGTACGGAAACGGCACCGCGATCTTCACGCGCTCGGGCGCCGCCGCGCGCCGCTTCGAGAACGAGATCGAGGTCGGGATGGTCGGCGTCAACGTGCCGATCCCGGTGCCGATGGCATTTTTCTCGTTCGGCGGCTGGAAGAATTCGCTGTTCGGCGATTTGCACGTCTACGGACGGGAGAGCGTGATGTTCTACACACGCACCAAGGTCGTCACCTCGCGCTGGCTCGATAAATGGGCGGTGTCGGGCAGCTCGATGGTGATGCCTACGCACGGCTGAGCGCGGCACCGGCGGCGCGGTCTGCCGGTGGTGGAACGTTCATGTGGCGCCTGCTGATCCGGCGCGTGGTGCCGAGTGCGTTTAAGATTGTTTGTTGAGATCAGGAGTGCGGAGCCATGCCCGTCGACCAGAAAGAACCCGATTTCAAAGGGCCGCCGCTGAGCTGCGATTGCCATCTGCATGTGTTCGGAGATGAGCAGCGCTATCCCCTGGATGCTGCGCGCCGCAACTCGCCGCCCACGGATCCTTTGGACAAGTATCTCGCGGATTACCTCGCACTCGCGGGAAAGCTGGGCATCCAGCGCATGGTGTTCGTGCAGCCCAGCACCTATGGCAAGGACAATTCCTGCCTGGTCGATGCCATGAAGGTCATCGGCGCGAATTCCCGGGCCATCGTCGACATCGACGAAAACGCGCCGGACGCCGAGCTTGCGCGGTTAAGCAGCGCGGGCGTGTGCGGCGTGCGCATCAATGCCGGCCCGCCCAACCGGCCGCAGGAGAGCGGCCTCGTGGACAAGCTGATGCCGCGCATCGAGCGGCTGGCGGCGCGCTGCACGGAAATCAATTGGCAGCTCGATTTCCTGGGGCCGAGCTGGTTTTATGGCGAGATGATGGGCACGCTCAAGAAGCTCAAGTGCGATTTCACGATCGCGCACTACGGCATGTATCAGGTAAGCAAAGGGCTCAAGCAGCCGGGATTTCAGCAGATGCTGGACTTCCTGCGCCATGGCGACGGCCATTGCTATGTGAAGCTCACCGCGCCCTATCGCCTGGCCAGCGAACCGTACTTCTACGATGCGGCGCTGATCGGCAAAGCGCTGATCGAGGCTGCGCCCGATCGCATTATCTGGGGCAGCGACTATCCTTATCTGTCCAACGCCCACCGCGTGAATTCGATCGAGCTGTTCAACGTGCTGGGCCGCTGCGCGCCCGATCCTGATACCCGCAAGAAGATTCTCGTCGACAACCCGCAGCGGCTGTTCAGGTTCTAGTCTTTCTCAATCCTTGGCGCGCACCTCTGGATTCAGCAAATTGACCGGGGCGCCGGACGCAAATCCCAGGATGCCGTCGACCGCAATGGCATAGAGCGCTTCGAGCATGGAGCGCTCGACATAGCCCAGGTGCGGCGTGCACAGCGCATTCGGCAGCTTGAGCAGCGGATCGCTCGCGCCGGTCACCGGTTCATCTTCATAGACGTCGACGGCCGCGTAGCCGGGCCGGCCGCGCTGGAGCGCTTCGGCGAGCGCGCCCGCTTCGATCAGCGGAGCACGGCTGGTATTGACCAAGAGCGCGCTCGGTTTCATGCGCGCGAGATCGGAGCCGCTGACGATGCCGCGCGTCTCATCGTTGAGCGCAAGGTGCAGACTCAGGATATCGGCGCGCTCGAAAAATTCAGCGCGTCCAGCCGCCACTTCATAGCCAGCTGCGCGTGCCCTTGATTGCGATCCCTCGCGTCCCCAGCACAGGATATTCATGCCGAATGCCTTGCCGATGGCCGCCACGCTGTTGCCGATGCGGCCGTAGCTATAGATGCCCAGCGTCTTGCCGTATAAGCCAGTGCCGACCGTGGACTGCCATGCGCCGCGCTTCAGTTGCTCGACTTCATACGGGAGGTGGCGCACGGCAGACAGGATGAGTCCCCAGGTGAATTCGGCCGTCGCAGGCGATGCCCCGGCGCCGGCCGCGGAGACCAGGATGCCACGTTCGCTGCACGCGGCGACGTCGACGTGCTGCGTGTTGCGGCCGGTCTGCGCGATCAGCCTGAGTTTGGGCAGGCGTTCGATCACGGTGCGCGGGAATGCGGAGCGCTGCTGCGTGAGCACCACCACCTCGGCGTCTTGCAGGCGCGTCGCGAGTTTGAGCGGATGCTTCTCGGTATCGTGGAACACGATCACCTCGTGGCCCGCGAGGCGCGCATAGCACGTGCACTGCCGGAACAGGTCCTGGTAATCGTCTATGACTGCAATTTTCATGAGCTACTCCATGCGGCGGTGCGTGCTGCGCCTGCAGACTGCGTGAAATGATAGCATTGCAAATTCGGTAAACCCTATGATTCGTGCTGCCCGAAAGGAAAGACATGCCTGAAGCACTGCGCAACGTCCTCAAAAACTCGCTCAAGGAAAAACTCGCTCAGGGGCACGTGGTCACGACCCTGTCGATCCGCATCTTCCCGGGCATCGAAATCGTACATATCGCGAAAGCCTGCGGCTTCGATGCGCTCTACATCGATCTGCAGCACAGCTCGCTGTCGATCGAGAGCACGAGCCTGCTCTCCATCGCGGCGCTGGGCGTCGGCATCCCGGCCATCGTGCGCGTGCCGACTTATGGGCCTGAATACATCTGCCGCGTGCTGGACGGCGGCGCGCAGGGCGTGCTTGCGCCAGACGTCGCATCGGTCGAGGACGCGCGCAAGATCGTCGCGCTCAGCAAATTCGCCCCGCAGGGCGAACGCTCCACCGGAGGCGGCTTGCCGCACCTCGGCTACCGCAACTGGCCTGCGCAGGAAACAACCGAGGTCATGAACGAGACCACCAGCGTATTCGTGCAGATCGAGTCGTCCACTGCGGTCGATCACGCCGACCAGATTGCCGCGGTCGATGGCGTCGATCTGCTGATGGTCGGCACCAACGACCTGTGCGCGAGCTTCGGCATTCCGGGACAGCACGGCCACAAGCTGGTGCGCGAGGCGTACGCGCGCATCATCGCGGCCGCGCGCAAGCACGGCAAGCACGTGGGCGTCGGCGGCATCTCGGACCAGAAGCTGATCGCCGAGTACGTGGGCATGGGCGCGCGCCTGGTGGCGACCGGTACCGACGTCGGCATGCTGATGGAGATCGGCAGCCAGCGTGTGAAATTCGTGCAGAGCCTGCGCGTCTGAGCGACGCGCAGGTATTTCCAGCGGCGAGCGTGACGCTCGCCGCCAGACTTACTCGGCCGTCTTGCCCAGTGCAAACAAGGCGGCTTCGCGTCCCGCGGTGCGTCCGAACACCGCGCCGGCCATGAGGCCGGAACTACTCGGGTAATTGAAGTAGAAAAGCCCGCCAACGATCTCGCCACCCGCGTACAGTCCGCGCATCGGGTCATCCGCCATGTCCAGGACGCGGCTGGTCTTGTCGATCTTGATCCCGCCAAAGGTGAAGGTGATGCCGCAGCCTATCGAGTACGCCGTATACGGCGGCTTGTCGAGCGCGGTCGCCCAATTCGACTTGGGGAGCGCCAGGCCAACCGTGCCGCGTCCGTCCTTGATGTTGGGATCGAACGGCGGCGCGTCTTTCTTGATGGATGCGTCGAACTCGCGCACCGTTTCGAGGAAGGCCTTGGGCTCCACGTCCTCCATGCGCTTGACGAGCTCTTCCAGCGTGTCGGCCTCGACCTTGTGACCCCCGCGCATCTTGTACTCGCCGCGCAGCAGGTGGGTGGTCTGCGTATCGAACACCTGCCAGGCATAGCTGCCCGGCTGCTTGAGCACGATGGGGCCGTACTTCACGTAGGTAAAGTTGCGCCAGTCCGCGCCTTCATCGACGAAGCGTTTGCCCTCGGCGTTGACCATGATGCCCATCGGATAGCTGTGGCGGATGCCGGCGCCGATCTTCTCGAGATTGCCGAAGTCCGGAGCATAGCGCTCGAACGGACACGCGTGGGACGCCGACCAATGGCCATAGGACTGGGCGCCGATCTCAAGCGCCATGCGGATGCCTTCGCCGGTGTTGTAGCGCGTGCCGCGTACCTTGACGAGCTCCCAGCCCGGCCCGAGGTAGCGCGTGCGCCATTCGCGGTTGGCTTCAAAGCCGCCGCAGGCAAGCACTACCGCTCCCGCGTAGATCTGCTCTTCCACGCCGTCGATGACGACGCTCACGCCGTTGACGCCTTCTTTCCCGCGCAGCAGCTTCATGACATGGGCGCCGTAACGCAGTTCGATGCCCTGCTGCGCTATCGCCTTGTACTCGCTTTCTACCAGCCCCTGTCCGGCGCCAATCGCATTGACTACGACACCGCTGGTGAACTTGTAGCGGCCATTGACTTTGAACGCCTGGCGCCCGTATTGCGGTTCGAATTTCACGCCCTGCTTGCGGATCCATTTCACGGTATCGGTGCTGCGATCGACGAGGATTTCCGCGAGCTCGGGATCGATGTTGTATTGAGTCGTGCGGCCGAGATCGTCGAGGTATTTTTCTGCAGTGTATTGGCCGAAGTCGGTGATCGCGATGTCCTCTGCGCTCAGCTCCGGCACCACCTCCTTGATGTCCTCGAGGCCATTGTGCACCATGCGAAAGCCGCCGCCGGTGAACCGGCTGTTGCCGCCGCGCTTGGCCTCGGGGGCGCGCTCGAGCACCAGCACTTTCGCGCCATGTTCTTTGGCCGACATTGCGGCACACAGGGCGGCATTGCCGCCGCCAACGACGATGACATCGCAGTATTTGTTCGTCATAGATTGCTCTCTAGCTAAACTTCGATCAGGAACAAGCGCGAATTTCTTGTGGTTTTTGAATCGCGCGCATCATCTAACGCGGTTGCCACCCTGCGCACCCAATGTACGGGTGTAGCACCCGGCAGGCGCCCGCCAGTATAGCAGGCACACGCGGCCTGTCCAAACGCGTGCCGGCGCGCGGCCTCCTGATCTATGGCGATCATTCTGTACAATGAGCGAACTGCCGGGATTCCTCCGGCGATAGTAAAAGAGCGCTGCAGCTCCTGCATATCTTCCGCGAATTAACCAGTCCTGCGCCAGCCGTAGGTTAGAATTGCGCAGGATCATGCAGTGATGAACCCATGCTACTAATCGACAACAATGCGGTGCAGCAAGTCCTGCGAACGGAGGACTGCATACGCGTACAGGAAGAGGCGTTCGCGGATATCATCAGCGGCCGCGCGATGCATCGTCCGCGCATCGACACCTACGCTCCATCATCCGCAAAAAAAGACGGCTACTACCGCTTCAGCTCGATGGAGGGCGCGACGGTACGGCCGGGACCGTACTACGCGATCCGCATGAAATCCGACATCGCCTATTGGCCACGCACGCCGGATGGCGGCTGGACGGAGCAGAAGTACAGCGTGCGCCCCGGATTGTATTGCGGCCTGATCATGCTGTTCAGCACCGAGCACGGTGGGCCGCTCGCAATGATCAACGACGGCGTGCTGCAGCATGCGCGCGTCGGCGCCGGCGCGGGCCTCGGCGCGAAGTATCTGTCGCGCGCGAATTCTGCGGTGGTGGGGATGCTCGGATGTGGGGGCATGGCGAGATCCTATGCGCGTGCTTTTGCCGCCGTGCGTCCGATTAAACTGATCCGTGTCTACAGCCCGACGCCGGCGCGCCGCGCAGCGTTTGCGCAGGAGATGGCAGCGGAACTCGGCATCAGCGTGGTGGCGGTGGACAGCGCGGCTGCGGCCGTAGGCGGGGCCGACATTGTGGCGAGCTGCACCGACAGCATGAAGCCGACTATCGAGGCCGCGTGGATCACCAAGGGCATGCATGTAACCAACGTGGGCCCTGCGGAGATCGCGCGCGCCTGTTACGAACGCTTTGACGTATGCGTGCGCCAGGGCGAGGCCGGCAGCGGCAGCCAGGCGCTGCGCGAAAGCGACCGCCTGCGGCGCGAAGTTGGCCAAAGCCCGCTCGCTTATATCGCGGGCACCGAGGAGGAAATGCAGCGGCTGCCGGCGCGCGATCCCAACCGCGTCGGATTCGGCGGAGATTTTCCGCACGTGGCGGAACTGATCACGGGACGGGTCGCGGGCCGTACCAGCGACGATCAGGTGAGCTTCTATCACAACTTCGGAAACCAGGGCCTGCAGTTTGCCTGCGTCGGCGGCCTCGTCTACGAGCGTGCGCGTGCCGCGGGGCTGGGGCGCGAACTGCCCGACGAATGGTTCACGCAGGATGTGCGTAACTAGTATCTAATGCACCGGCGCAGACCGGCTTCACAGCATTGACTACAAAGCAGTCTGATTGCATTTTTAGGAGGAAACATGAAACGATTTGCTCAAGCATTGCTGCAGGCTGCTGCAGTCATTTGCGTTGCGGTCGCGCCGGCAGTGCAGGCGCAGAATTTTCCAACCAAGCCACTACACGTGATCACGGAGTTCGCTCCGGGCACTGGCGCCGACATCTATTTGCGCAAGGCCTTTGCCGCCGTGTCTACGGTCATGGGCCAGCCGATCGTCCTGGACAACCGCGCCGGCGCGGGCGGCCTGCTGGCTGCGCAGACCGTCGCGAACGCAACGCCCGACGGCTACACGCTGCTCGCGGCGTCGCAGAACGTGGTTCTGATACGCCCGTTTCTGGCGAAGTCGAACAACGTGATCCTGTTCAAGGACCTCGTGCCCATCACGCAGGTCTACAAGTCGACGACGATGATTGTCGCCAACCTTCAGCTTCCGGTGAAGTCGCTCACGGAACTCATCGATTACGCGAAGGCGAACCCCGGCAAGATTTCCTTCGGCTCCTCGGGATTCGGCTCCTCCCATCATTTCACCGGCGAGGAACTTCAGGTGCTGACGGGCGTGAAGATGGTGCACGTCGCGTACAAGGGCGGAGTGCAGTCGATGCAGGCGGCCGCAACCGGCGAAACGCAGATCTCGATCGGGTTCGCCGAGACGGGCATGCCGGTCGTGCGCGCCGGCCGGGTACGCGTGCTCGCCATCGTTGAAGGCCAGCCGTCGGGCTCGCTGGCCGACGTTCCGCTCGCCTCCAAGGTCATACCCGGATTCCAGCCGCTGCCGTCGTGGGCCGGCCTGTTCGCACCCGCCGGCATCCCGCCGGCGCTGCTGCAGCGGCTGAACGCGCTGATCGTCAAGGGACTTAAGATGCCTGAAGCGAAGACCGAATCGGAACTCACCGATCCGGTCGCGGATTCGCCAGCGAGCTTCGCTGCTACACTGAAGAGCCAGTCCGCGCTGATCGCCAAGATTGCGAAGGCTGCCAACATCACGCCCAAGGACGATTGATCCGGAACCAATCGCAGCAATGAGCGGCACAACCAATCCGACACTCGCGCTCGCGCGCTACGCGGTGAGCGCGCGGGCCGGCGATCTGCCGTTGGCGGTGGAGCAGATGGCGCTGCGCACATTTTTGAATTACCTGGGCTGCGCGCTCGGCGGCGCGCGGCATGAGAGCGTAGAGACCGCCGTGCGCGCCCTGGGTCAGTACTCAGGGCCGCCGGCAGCGACTGCAATCGGGCGCGGCGAGCGCTACGATATCCTGCTCGCGAGCCTCGTCAACAGCATGAGTGCTAGCGTCTATTCCTTCGATGATACGCATGCCGAGGCCGTGGTGCATCCGGGCGGGCCGGTGGCCTCGGCGCTGCTCGCGCTCGCGGAGACGCGGCCGGTCAGCGGTGCAGAGTTCCTGCTCGCTTTCACGCTCGGCGCTGAAGTGGTGTGCCGCGTGAGCAAAGCGATTTCCGTGGCGCCGGCGCGCGGCGTGATGGGTTGGGTACAGACCGGTATCGCGGCAGGCATCGGTGCTGCGGTCGGCGTCGGCAAGCTGCTCGCGCTCGATGAGCAGCGCCTGGCGTGGGCGATCGGCATCGCCGCCTGTCAGGCGGGCGGCATGCGCTCCCTAGCGCATAGCATGTGTTTTTCATTCATGGCGGGCCAGGCTGCGCAGTCCGGCCTGCGTGCGGCGCTGCTGGCGGAGCAGGGCTTCACCAGTTCTGAGAACGCGCTGACGTCGGCCAACGGCTACACCGAGCTGTATGCCGAAGCAGCGAACCCTGCGGCGCTCACTGCGGGCCTGGGTGAGCACTTCGAGATACTGAGCAACACCTTCAAGCCTTATCCGTGCGGCGTGGTCATACACCCGGTGATCGACGCCTGCCTGGAAGTCGGAATGAAGCACGCATTCGATCTGCGCGCGATCGAGCGCATCCGCATCGAGGTCAATTCTGCCACCCTCAAGCTTTCAGACCGGCAACATCCTCAGGACAGTTTTGCCGGGCAGGCCAGTGCCCAGCATTGGGCCGCCGCTGCGCTCGTCGACCGGGCGGCCGGCATCGCGCAGTCGGCGCCGGCCAAGCTCAGGCAGCCGGAGATCGTCGCGTTGCGCGACAAGATCGAGCTCGCAGGCGACGCGGCGCTCGCGCGCGATGCGGCCGCAGTGCGCATCACGCTCGCCTCAGGCGAGGTGCTCGTGCAGCGCGTAGCGCATTGCCGCGGCGCCGCCGAGCGCCCCATGACGGATGCAGAACTGGAGCAGAAATTCCGCGACCAGGCGGCAACTGCCCTGCCTGCGGCGGAAGTCGAGGCTTTGGTCGAGGCGTGCCGGACACTGTCCAGTCAGTGCGACGTCGGCAACATCGCACGCCGCGCTGCCGGCCGCGATTTAGGCAATACTGCGGGAGCCTGATAGGAAGGATAGGAATTGACGAAGTCAAATCGACCTTGCGAGTGGTTACCGAAGGCAACCTGAATCATTTCTGCCGCACCCGCATTGCCGAAACAGGCGCGTGTAGTCAAAATACAAATACAAATACAGATGCTATTTACAGGGGGACAATCATGAAACTGATAACCAGAATCGCTTTGCTCTTTGCGTTGGTGATGGCCGCCAGCGCTTTTGCGCAGCAGAACTTTCCCAACCGGCCGATCCGGCTCGTCATCGGTTCGGTTCCGGGCGGTGGCAACGACATCGTCGGGCGCATGCTTGCGCGCAGGCTCTCCGAAACCCTCGGGCAGCAGATGATCGTTGACAACCGCGGCGGGGCCAACGGCATCATCGGCATGGAGATCGTGATGCGGGCACCGCCCGACGGCTACACGATATTCATGGGCACTACCGGCCACCTCAGCGTCAACCCGGTGCTCTATAAGCAGTTGCCGTTCAACATGGAAAAGGATTTCACGCCGCTCACCGAGGTGGTATCCGTGCCATTCCTGCTCTACGTGCATCCGTCTTTCCCGCCGAAGACGCTGGCTGAACTGATCGCGAACGCCAAGGCAAATCCCGGGAAAGTACTCTGGTACTCGAGCGGCGACGGCGGCCTGCCGCGGCTCACCGGCGAGTTGCTCAACATGGAGACCGGCATGAAGACGACGCGCATTCCCTATAAGGGCAGCGCTCCAGGATTCAACGATCTGCTTGGCGGCCAGGTGCAGTATGGCATCGACGCCGTCGCCATCGGGCTGCAGCAGGTGAAGGCGGGCCGCCTGCGGGCGCTCGCCACCACTTCCAAAGGACGCCTGCCATTCCTGCCCGATGTGCCGGCGATGAGCGAAACGCTGCCTAATTTCGAGGTCGTGAACTGGTACGGGATGGTGCTGCCTGCGGGCACGCCGCGCGCGATCGTCAACCGGCTGCATTCCGAGTTCGTCAAGGCCATGAACGTTCCAGAGATCCGCGAGAAGCTGGTCGATCAGGCCACCTTCCCGGTCGGCAGCACGCCGGAGGAATTCGGCAAGTTCAGGAAGGCGGAAGAAGGCAAGTGGGCGAAGGTGATCAAGCAGGCCAACATTCCTTTGGAGTGATCCCGGCGCCTTGCTTAGCGTGTGTTAGGCGTCTATGCTGTGGCTAAACAATCTGCACGCTGCGCCCGGCGCAGCGCTTATCGTTCTGGTAGAGGAGTATTAAATGGCTGATCGAAACATACGTGCAATCCTGGTGGTCCCTGCCAACAACACGACCATGGAGGTCGAGATCCGGCGCTATTGCCCGGAGATCACGGAGCTCGAAGTGGCGCGCATCCCGCGTCCGCATCGTCCGCTGGCGGCCGCTGATTTGCCGACCTACCGGCAGAGCACTCTGGAAGTGGTGGCGCCGCTCGCCAAGAAGCACACCGACCTGGTGATCTACGGCTGCACGGCCGCCGGCTTTCTCGCCGGCCCGCAAGGGGACACGGAGGCGGTGAAGGTGCTGTCTGATCTCGTTGGCGCACCGACGGTCAGCACCGCCGTCGCCATGGGCGAAGTGCTGCGCGCCAATGGATTGCGCCGCGTCGACCTGGTTTCGCCGTACATCGACTGGAAGAATGAAATATTGATTCAATTCCTCGCCGCTGCCGGCATTACCGTCCTCGGACGCAACAGCTTCTGCGCGCAAAACCCCACCGAGCTCGGACAGATCACCGGCGAACAGGTCTACGAAAAAGCGATGGAGGTCGCACGCGACGGCAGCGATGGACTGTTGATTGCCTGCGTGCAACTGCCGACGATCGACGTCATACCGCAGCTCAAGGCGCAGCTCAAACGGCCAGTCTGGTCTGCGGTGCGCTGCGCGGCATGGGCTGCGCTGACGGCGCTGTCACAGCCGGCCGAGCGCCTCGCTGCCTGAAAAACACCCGCTGCGCGCGGGTCCGGATTGGATGATCGGATAAGAACTGCATACAACCAAAGGGGAGAAAACCGCAATGAGCAAATACGATGAAGAGTTCAAGCCGGATCGGTCCGCGCGGAGCGTGACGCGCCGCGAGTTTCTGGAGTTGGGTTTGGGCGTGGGCGGCGCATTGCTCGCAGGCACCGTGGGACAGGCGGCTGCAGCGGCCGCGCCTGCACCCAAGCTCGAAGGCGAACTGGTGTTCGGCTGCAATGGCGGCGGGACACAGCGCATTTTCGAGCAACAGATCATTCCGGATTTCGCCAAGCGTTATGGTGTCAAGGTTACCTACGTGACCGGCCAGCCTGCCGACCACGTGGCCAAGTTGAGCGCAGCCAAGGGCAATTCGGGCCTCGACGCGGTGTGGCTGGGTGGCGCTACCACGTACGTCGCTGCGGACCGGGGACTCATCATCGAAATCGACCGCTCGCGCGTGCCCAACATGCAGTACCTCGATCCCAAGCTGGAGTTCGAAAAGTCCGTGGTCCCGATCGCCTATTCGGGCAACTGCATGATCTATCGCAGTGACATCTACACCAAGCGCGGATGGGCGCCGCCCACCACGTGGTTCGACCTGTGGGATCCAAAGTTGAAGGGCCACACCGGGATGTATTCGACCAGCTCCACCGGCGGGATCGAAATGATCCTGCAGGTCGCGAAGGAACTCAGTGGCGACTACAAGAAGCTGGATCCCGCGTTTGCCAAGTTCAAGGAGCTGCGTGCCAACGTGCTCGACTTCTTCCCCACCGCGGGCGCCTGGGAGACGGCAATGCAGCAGGGCGACTTGTGGCTGGGGGTGAACTCGTTCACGCGCGCCAAGGAGATGACGGATGCAGGCATGCCGATCAAGTTCGTGTTTCCCAAGACCGGGATGCCGCTGCACGATCTGCCAGTGGGCATCGTGAAGGGCGCGCCGCATCCCAATGCCGCGTACGCCTGGATCGATTATCTGGGTTCAAAAGAAGTGCAGGAGAAGATCGCAGACAAGATGGGCTATATGCCTGCCAGTCGCCAGGCCGTGCTGTCCGATATCGTGAAGCCGTTTTACCCCGACCGCAGCCTGACCTGGATGCCGGACTGGCGCTATGTAGGCACCCAGTTCGAGACCATCGTGAACCGCTGGAGCCGCGAAGTCGAAAGATAGCGTTCCGCGGCATTGCTACTCAGTTCGGTGATCGCAGGTACGCCTGCGATCACCGATGTCGTCTTAGTTTAAGCAGCGCCACCTCTTAGATGTTCGTCGAAGAACGCCAGCGTCTCGGTCCAGGCAGCCCGTGCCGGTCGCTCCCGATAGCGCTCGCGTATGCCGAAATTCGAGAACGCATGCGGGGCATCGCGATAGGTGTGGAACTCGTGCCACTTGCCGTGGCGCGTCATCTCTTCGTCGACGGCATGCACCATCTCCATGGGAATATTCGCGTCCTCGGTGCCGAAGAATGCGATGACCGGGCACTTGATGTCACGCAGGCGCTCGAAGGTGGTCGGGCCGCTGCCGAAGGGCTTCTTCATGTTCGAGGGGTAGAACGCCGCCGCTGCCTTGAACTCGCTGAACGCCGCGGCGGCCATCATGCTGATGCGCCCCCCCATGCAGTAGCCGAGCATGCCGAGCGGCGCAATTTTCGCGTGGGTCTTCAGATAAGCGATCGCGGCCTTAAGGTCGTCGATGATTTCGCTGTCGATCACCAGGGAACCGCGCTTCGACGGATCGATATCGGCGGCCTGGCGATGGAATAGTTGCGGTATCGCAACCGCATAGCCTTCGCGATGCAGCCGGTGCGCGACGTCCTGCATCTCGGCGTCCAGGCCCGGCGCGTGCTGCGCGACGATGATGCCCGGCAGCGCTCCGGCCCGTTCGGGAATCGCGGCGTAAATCGGCATCGCACTGCCGTTGACCTTAGTTGCATCCCAGCGCACTGTCATCCTGCACTCCCTTTAGCTATCGAAATTTATTCTAATACGTAACACTGTCGGCCCTCACCCTCACCCTCACCCTCACCCTCACCCTCACCCTCACCCTCACCCTCACCCTCACCCCCATCCCCTCACCCAGAGGGCGAGGGGAGCGTCGAGCGCGACCGGCTTGTGAGCCGGTTGCGTGATTCTCGAAGAATGAGTTTTAGTTTGGCCTGCGTATATTCATTATAATCGCATGGCTTCGCCACCGAGGCGCATGAAGAATCGTCGCCGCAATCGGCGGCAACTTGCATTTCGCGGGAAATCATCTACAGTTAGGTGCAGACATGGATCTGGAACTGCGTGGCAAAAGCGCCCTTGTCACCGGGGGCTCGAAGGGCATCGGATTCGCCTGCGCCGTGGGCCTGGCCGCAGAAGGCTGTCGCGTGCACATCGCTTCGCGCAGCGCGGACGAGCTGGAGCGGGCGCGTGCAGAGATCGTCGGGCGCCACGGCGTTGAAGTCACCTGCCACCCCTGCGACCTGAGCGTGACCGCAAATGCCGTCGCGCTGGCACGCGATTGCGGCGAGCTCGACATCCTGGTCAACAATGCGGGTGCTGCGCCCAAGGGCCGCATCGCCCAGGTCGACGATGCCACATGGCGGCATGCGTGGGATCTGAAGGTGTTTGGCTACATCAACCTGGCGCGCGAAGTCTACGCCGGCATGCGTGCGCACGGCTGCGGCGTGATCGTGAACATCATCGGGCTCGCGGGGGAACGCAACCAGCCCGACTACATCGTGGGTACCAGCGGCAATGCCAGCCTGATGGCATTTACGCGTGCGCTGGGCGCGGAGAGCGTCGATTACGGCGTGCGCGTGGTGGGGATCAACCCGGGCCGCGTGCATACCGATCGTCAGATCGGCCATATGATGGTCGCGGCCGAAAAGAAGTTTGGCGACCGCTCGCGCTGGAAAGAGATCATGGCCGAGATCGCGCAAACGCTGCCGTTCAAGCGCTCCGCGCGGCCGGACGAGGTGGCGGACCTGGTGGCGTTCCTGGCATCGGCGCGCGCTTCATATATCAGCGCAACGGTGGTCACCATCGATGCTGGACAGTCGCTGCGCCCATAGGCATGATTGCGGGCGGCCGCGCTTTCCGTACGCGGGATGCAAATGAAAGATAACAATATTTCAATCGGAGGGATGATGCAGCTATCGCGTACTCTTTGCAGCCTGTTGCTGGCAGGTGTGACGGTGGTCTCCGGCGCTGCAGCCTATGGTCAGGCTTTTCCGAGCCGGCCCATCCGCATCGCCACCTCGGAAATCGGTGGCATCAACGATCTGGCATCGCGCATGATCGCGCAGGGGCTCGCGGGCAGCATCGGGCAGCCGGTCATCGTCGACAACCGAGGCATCATCGCGATCGACATCGTGGCCAAGGCGACTCCCGACGGCCACACGCTGCTGTGCTTTGCCAACAATTTCTGGGTGCTGCCATTTCTGCAGGACAATTATCCTTACGATCCGATACGCGATTTCTCGCCCATCACGCTGGTGGTCACCGCGCCCAACATACTTGCCGTTAACCCCGCAGTGGCGGCGAACTCGGTGAAAGAGCTGGTCGCGCTGGCCACGGCCAAACCCGGCGTGCTCAACTATGGCGCGGGTGCGACGGGCGGTGCTCCGCATCTGTCGGCGGAATTGTTCAAGGCGATGGCCGGGGTCAACATCGTGCGCGTCAATTACAAGGGCACGGCACAGGCGCTCAATGCGGTGATCGGCGGCGAAGCGCAGCTGATATTCGCCACGCCGGGTTCGGTGGATCCGCAGGCGAAAGCCGGCAGGCTGCGGGCGCTGGCGGTCACCAGCGCCAAGCCCTCCGCACTCGCTCCGGGCCTGCCCACGCTGTCGGCATCGGGATTACCCGGCTACGAAGCAAGCGCGATACTCGCCGTCTTTGCGCCCGCCCGCACTCCGGCTGCGATCGTCAACAAGCTGAGCCAGGAGATCGTGCGCGTACTCAACCGGCCGGAAGTGAAGGAGCGCTTCCTCAACGCCGGCTCTGAGGTCGTCGCCAGTACCCCGCAGGAACTCACGGCGATGATGAAAGTCGAGGTGCCGAAATGGGCCAAGGTGATCAAGGATGCCGGCATCCACGAGTGAAAGTCAGGGACCATAATCTTTTAAGGATCGAGTAAGAACGATGAAAAGCAAAGCATCTGCAGCAACCGTATCTCCGCACATGAAACAGCTGGCCGCCTACATTGCCGCGTCACAGCGCAAGGCTTTGCCCAAGGCGGTTGTCGAAAAAACCAAACACCATGTGCTCGACACCCTGGGCGCCATGGTATCGGGATCGCGCCTGATACCGGGCGTGCGGGCAATCGCCTACGCCAAGACGCTGGGCGGCGCCCCGCAAGCTACCGTAGTCGGCTCCAAGATTGTGACCAATGCCGTCAACGCAGCGTTGGCCAACGGCATGATGGCACACGCTGACGAAACCGACGATTCCCATCCGCTGTCCCTGATGCACCCCGGTTGCGCCATCGTGTCCGCGGCGCTTGCGATGGCCGAGAGCCAACACCGCGACGGCACCTCGCTGTTGCGTGCAGTGGCGCTGGGCTACGATGTGGCCGTGCGCATGAGCCTGTCGCTGGGTTCGGTTGCGTTCCACGGCGTCGGCCACTCCAGTCATTCGTTCGGGCCGACCTTCGGCTGCGCCGCCGCCGGCGCCGCGCTGGCCGGCCTCAATGCGCAGCAGGTGCGCCACACCCTGTCCTATGCCGCGCAGCAGAGTTCCGGTATCTCGTGCTATGCGCGCGACCTCGATCACATCGAGAAGTCCTTCGACTTCGGCGGCATGCCGGCGCGCAATGGCATCGTTGCCTCCAGCATGGTGGCGTCAGGCTGCACGGCGGTCGACGACGTATTTTCGGGTGACCGCAATTTCTACGTCGCGTTTGATGAATCGCGGCGCATCGACCACACGCCTGAGCCGGAGATGCTGGCGCGCGAGCTCGGCAAGAACTACGAGATCATGTATACCAACATCAAGCGCTGGTCGGTGGGTTCCCCGATCCAGGCGCCGCTCGACCTGCTGGTCGAGCTGATCCGCAGCGAACACATCGCCGCCAAAGACGTGGAGAAGCTGGTGGTGCGCGCCTATACCAGCGGCGCCACCACCACCGACAACCGCGAAATGGCGGACATCAACATGCAGCACATGTGCGCGGTGATGCTGCTCGACGGCATGGTCACCTTCGAGGCCGCCCACGATCACAAGCGCATGAAAGACCCCAAGGTGCTCGCGCTGCGCAAACGCATCGAGCTCATCGCGGACGACGAGCTGGAAGCGCTGCGTCCTGAAAAGCACGGCATCGTGCAGGTCACGCTCAAGGACGGACGATATTTCGAGCGCCGCACCTGCCAGGTGCGCGGCACGGTCCAGAATCCGATGACGCGCGCCGAAGTCGACGAAAAGTGCTATCACCTGATGGCGCCGGTGCTGGGCAAGAAGCGCGCGCGCACGCTGTGCGACACGGTGTGGAACATAGAGCGCATCAAGGACGTGCGCAAGCTGCGTCCGCTGCTGCAGGCCTAAAGCGCAGATCGGCTCGCGCTGCGAGCCGCTTACTCATTGCAATAGCGCAAGCGCCGCGTGCATCTGCCGCCGCGGCGCTTACACCAAGGGACTTACATGTTGAACATCGATCTCAGCGGCAGGACCGCCATCGTCACCGCCAGCGCCAAGCGCGGCGGGCGTGCCATCGCGCTTACCCTCTCACAGGCGGGTGCGGCGGTCGTGATCAATGCGCGCAGCGACGCTGCTGCCGCCGACAGCGTGGTGGCGGAAATCAGGGCGCTCGGCGGACGCGCGGAGGCCTGCGTCGCCGACGTGTCGGATCCGGCAGCGGTCGAGCGCCTCATCGACACTGCAGTCAGCGCTTTCGGCGGCCTAGACATTCTGGTGAACAACGCGGCGATCCGGCCGGCGGAGAGCTTCGCCGACATGACGCTCGAAAAATGGCGCGCCGTCACCTCGGTCATCCTGGATGGCTCATTCCTGTGCGCGCACGCCGCGGCGCCGCACCTCAAGCGCAGCGGCCACGGGCGCATCATCAATATCGCCGGCATCTCGTCGTTTCTCGTCTTCAGCGGACGCCCGCACGTGGTGGCGGCGAAGGCCGGGCTCATCGGATTGTCGCGGGCGCTCGCCATCGAGCTCGCGCCGCACGTCACCGTCAACTGCGTGGCGCCGGGCAAGATCGAAGACGAAACGGACAGCGCAGAAGCCACTGCAACCAGGAGTAAGCGACTGGTGGCGAATTCGATTCCGCTGGGCAGGAGCGGCGCGACCAAAGACGTGGCGTCGATCGTCGCCTACCTGTGCTCCGACGGCATGAGTTACATCACCGGGCAGACGCTGCACGTTAACGGCGGCGCGTACCTCACCTGAGGTTGGGGCGGGCGGCGCATCGACGCCGCTGCGCTGCTTATTCGACGCGGATGCCGGCGTCCTTGATGACCTTGCCCATGACGCTCATCTCGGTCTTGATCGCGGCTGCGAACTGCGCAGGCGTGCCGCCGGCGACTTCGATTCCGGCTGCGAGCAGCTTGTCCTTCACCTCGGGCGTGGCAGTGACGCGCGCGATTTCCTGGTTCAGGCGGTTGACGATGGCAGCGTGCGTTGCACTGGGCGCATATATGCCGTGTACGGCGACTGATTCATAACCGGGCAGGCCCGCCGCTTCAGCCACGGTCGGCAAATCGGGAAATGCCGGCGAACGCGCCGCACTCGTCACCGCGAGGGCGCGCACGCGCCCCGCCTTGATCTGCGGCGCGATTCCCCCCGAGGCCGCCATGATCATCTGTATTTCTCCGGCAATCGTCGCAGTGAGCGCCGGCCCGGCGCCCTTGTAGCGCACGTTCACGATATTGATGCCGGCCATCGATTTGAGCAACTCCGCCGCCAGCAGGCCGATTGCACCCGAGCCGTAGTTGAGCGTGCCCGGTTTCGCCTTGGCCAGCGCGATCAGTTCCTTGACCGAGTTCGCGGGCACCGCAGGATTTACGCACAGCACGGAGGGTGATTTCGCCGCCAGTATGACCGGCGCAAAATCTTTGACCGGGTCCCAACCCACGTTGTCCTGCATGAACGGCGCGAGGTACAGCGCATTGCTGTGATAGAGCAGCGTGTAGCCGTCCGGTGTTGATTTGGCAACGAGCATGGACATCACGGATCCGCTTCCGCCGCCGCGGTTTTCCACGATGACCTGCTGGCCCAGGTTGGCGGTCAGCCCCTGTGCGACCAGACGCGCCCCGAGATCCGTGCCGCCCCCGGGTTCCGAGGTGACGATGCGGATCGGCTTGCCCGGAAAGCTCTGGCTGTATGCGCTGCCGGTGCCGGCAGTCATCAGCGCAGCTGCAATGAACATGCACTTCATTCTCGTACTTTGCATCCGTTCCTCTACATGCATGGTCACCGATCGCGCTTTCACAGGCTGATGGTGATGACTTTCTCTTCGGTCATTTCCCTGATCGCATAGCGCGGGCCTTCGCGGCCGAAGCCGCTTTCCTTCATGCCGCCGTACGGCATCAGGTCGACGCGGCTCGATGCCGTCTCGTTGATGTGGATGCCGCCGACGTCGATCTTCTGCGCCGCATAGAAGGCACGCTGCAGATCGTTGGTGAACACGCCAGTGGCGAGGCCGTAAGGCGTCGCGTTGACGCTGCGCACGCAGTCTTCGAACTTGGTGAAGGGAACCAGGCACACCAGCGGGCCGAAGGCTTCGCGCGAAAACACGTCCATCTGCTCGTTGACCTTGCTGATGACAGCGGGCTGCATCACCGCGTAACCGTCGCGTTCGCCGCCGGTCAGCACATTCGCGCCGAGCTTGCGCGCCTCTGAGACCCAGCCCGCGACGCGGTCGGCTTCGCGTGGATCGATCAGCGGGCCGACGAAGGTCTTGTTGTTGCTGGGGTCGCCGGCGATCGCATCCTTCTTGACCGCAGCCACGAAGCGCTCGCTGAAGCTGTCGAAGATCGATTGCTCCACGTAGAGCCGCTGGATTGACGTGCACACCTGTCCCGCCTTGCGGAAGGTCGCGGCCAGGATGCGTGGAATCGCGCGCTCGATGTCGGCGTCGGCGCAGATGATGGTGCTGGCGATGCTGCCGCACTCCATCTGGGTGCGGCGCAGTCCCGCGGCCGATTGGATCCACTTGCCTACCTCCGTCGAGCCGGTGAAGGTGTAGAAGCGCACCGCGGACTCGGCGAGCAGCCATTTTCCGACTGATCCTCCGGAACCGTGCAGCAGGTTGATGTAGCCCTCTGGCACGCCCGCCTCGACCAGTATTTCGCACAGCAGCGCCGAGGTGAGCGGCGTGTAGCTCGCGGGCTTCAACACGACAGCGTTGCCGGCGGCCAGCGCCGGAGCGACCTTGTGCATCACCGTGTTGAGCGGAGAATTGAAAGGGGTGATCGCGCACACCACGCCGACCGGGACGCGCAGGGTGAAGCCGAGGCGGTTGCCCTGCCCGGGTGCGCCGTCGATCGGAAGCATTTCGCCGGTGATGCGCTTCGCCTCCTCGGCGGACAGGCGCAGCGTCTCTGCAGCGCGCCCGCATTCGCCGGCGGCATCGGAAGCGGTGAAACCGGCTTCCTTGACGATGGTGTCGATGAATTCCGCGCGCCGCGCTTCGAGCAGGTCTGCCGCCTTGTCGAGCACTTTATATCGTGCGTACGCGCCGGGCGGGCCCTTCTCGAATGCGGCCTGGGCGGCGGCGACCGCGGCCGCGACGTCCTTCTGTTCGGCGACGCTGGTTTCCGCGATCGTGGCGCCCGAGTATTTGTTCAGCACCGGCGCGCGTTTGGCCGTGGCGATCCATTTCCCGCCGATCAATAATTCAGTATGCATGAGCATTCCTTTCAGAGATCTTCAAGTCGTCGATTCCCGGCAGCGCGTTCGTTGACGGGGTTCCGGAAATTTACCCCGGCTGTACGATGAGGCGTTGCTTCTTGGGAACATCCGAGTTGGGCAGGGCGGCGATGGTCTCCGCATCCTGCGCTGCCTGTGCTTGCAGTGCTTCCACTTTGGTATCCTTTGCGCCTGCGGTCTCGGCTCCGTTCAGCGCGCCGCCATTGAATCCGAGTTCAGCGGAAAGCTCGCGGGCAGCGGCGCGCAGCTGCAGCGCTTTTTCCTGGAGCACCTGGATCGAGAGCCTCCAGATCGGCCCTGAAATGCCGAGCGCTCCCGCGACGCGGCCGGTGAAGTCGCGCACTGGCGCCGCGGCGCAGCGCATTTCGGCGTCGAACTCGCAGTCGTCGTAAGCGATGCCCTCGCGTCGCACGCGCTCGAATTCGTCTCTGAGCGTTGCGACATCGACGATGGTGCGGGGCGTGAATGGACGCAGTTCGTAGCTCTGCAGATAGCGTTCGACCTGCGAAGGATCGAGCGCGGCGATCACCACCTTGCCGAGCGCGGTGCAGTAGGCGGGCCGCAGCGTGCCCACATCGTCGACGATCTGGAACATGCCGGTGCCCGAGGTCTTGGCGATGATCAGGCTGTTGGCGCCCGACCGTACTGCGAAATGACTGCACTCCCCGGTGGCGCGGGTGAGCTTTTCCAGCGTCGGCGTCACCAGGCTGACCAGACCGATCTCATTGAGCGCGCCAGCCGCCAGCGCGTAGAGCTGCCGGCCGATGCGATAGCGTTTGGAGCCGCTGACCTGCGTGATGCAGCCCAGTCCGACCATTGTCTTCAGCAGATGGAAGATGGTGCTGTTGTGCAATCCGGTGCGCCGGCTCAGTTCCACCAGGCTCACGCTTTCGGGGCTGCGCGCGACCTCCCTGAGGATGGCGAACGCGCGCTCGACCGATTGAATGCTGCCGCTCTCGCGGCTCGCCGTCGCTTCAGGCTCCGGCGCCGGAGAATGATCGCTGTTCGCTTTGCGGGCGCGCATTGAATTTATCGTGGGTCTGCCGGTGGTCGGTGCGCGACCCGGCTGCAGGTTATTTGGGTGGGGTGTAGCGGCCGCCAAACATGGGTGCGCTCGTGCCGTGGTTGGGCAGCTCCCACACGCCGGCGCCGCCCGGGCTGACGTCTCCGCTGATATTCGCGTCGATCAGGTACGGGCGTCCGGTAGCGATGCCCTTGCGTATCGCATCCCCGAGATCGGCAGCGCGATCGATGCTCACGCCCTCGACGCCGGTGGAGCGCGCCATGGCGGCGAAGTCCGGGCTGTATGGCTTTCCGGTTTCTGGATGGTGGAAGTCGGTGGCGAGCTCGCGCCCGCCCAGATAACCGCGCTGCAGCCCGCGGATCGAGGCGTAGGCCTGGTTGTTCCATACCACCCACACCACGGGGATGTTGTGCTCCACTGCGGTGCCGAGCACGCTGGCGTGCATGAAGAACGCTCCGTCGCCGCACACCGATACGCACGGGCGGTCCGGCGCTGCCATCTTCGCACCCAGCACGCCGGCCACGCCGAAACCCATCGGGCCGAAGCCCATGGAGCCGATCAGCGAATCAGGCCGCTTTGGATTGACGAACTCGTTGAGCCAATTGTGATGCACGCCGATGTCGCTCACCAGGATGGCGTCTTCCGGCAGCGCTTTGCTGATTTCATGGGCGGCGCGCTGCGGATGGATGGGGCTGCTGTCGTCGACGAACCCCGGAGCCACGAAGGCATCCCACTCCTTGCGGTAACCCGCGATGGCGTCGAGCCAGGCGCGGCGCGTGGGCACCGTCTGCTTGCGGCCTTTGCGGATATCAAGCTCGGCCAGCATTTGTCCGAGGAAGGTGCGCGCGTCGGCCATCAAGCCGAGGGCCACCGGATAATTGCGGCCGATCTCGTCGGGATCGATGTCGACGTGGATCAGCTTGGTTGGCGGAATGGTGAACGAATAGCCCGGCAGCCAGGAACTGGAGGTACGGTCGTCGAAGCGCACGCCCACCGCCACCAGCACATCGGCCTGGCGCGTCGCGTGATTGGATTGATAGTGGCCGTTGCGCGAGATCAGCCCAATGCACAGCGGGTGATCGGCCGGGATCACGCCGTGTCCGCTCGGCGAGTACGTCACCGGGATGTTCATCTGCTCGGCAAAGCGCACGAGATCCGCGGCGGCGCGGCCGTACTTCACGCCCTGACCCACGAACAGCACCGGGCGCTCCGCCTTCATCAGCATGTCCATCGCTTTGACTATGCCATCCGGGTCGGCGCCGCAGCGGCAGGAGATATTGTCGTTCCAGTCTTCCGGCCGCGGCGTTTCGCTTCCCGTGTCTTCTTTGAAGATGTCGAACGGCATATCGAGCACCACTGGTCCGGGGCGCCCGGTTACCATGGTCTTCCAGGCCTGGCGTATCGCGAGCGGCACCATCTCGCCGCGGGTCGGTTGGAACACGCGCTTACAGTAGGCGCGCACCGTCGACGGGAAATCCGCCTGAAAGTGGCGGTAGGTTTCCTGGAACGCGCCGCGATTGAACTGGCTGGTCGGGATGTTGCCGGTGATGGCGAGGAATGGCACCGAGTCGAAGTAGGCGTTGGCCAGGCAGATCGGCATGTTTGCAGAGCCCGGGCCGCAGGAGGTGAAAGTCGCAGTCGGCTTGCCGGCTACCCGGTAGTAGACATCGGCCATGAAGCCGGCGACCGACTCATGGTGGACGGAGATGGTTTCGATCTCCGTCTTGCGCTCGTAGAGCGCGTCCAGCAGTCCGATGTTGCCGTGCCCGCAAAGTCCAAATATATAAGGGACCTTTTCGCGGATCAGATAATCGACGATTATCTGACCGCCGTTCAAAGAAGTTGTAGTCATCGTTTTCTCAGCTTATAGGTTGCGGGCAGAGATGGGACCGCTGCCGGCGGCGCGTGCAATGAAATCCATAGCGGTCGGGAGTTGCCGCAGGCCTCGCCGACGAATAATTTGCCACATTGCAAAACTTATTGCAGCAATGTGCAATAATGATATTCTATCGATGATAGCGAAGTCAACGCTGGCAGGGCCTGAGTTTCGCCAGCACAAAGGCGCCTCGCCGAAGTCGTCGGTGCGCCTGCGCGGAAATTGTGGGGGCAGTGCCGGGATATCTGGCCGGATGTGAAAATTGCTTCATAATGCTAATACAAAAATAACTAATTCTTGAGTGTGTTTCGTAGCGCCGGTTCCCGGATTCATGCAGCATTCAGTTTGGCGATGGGAAGCATGCCGGCATCGTGGATAGTCAAATCAGTGTGATCAGACGGAGGAGTTCAATATGAACGTGCGGATGATGAGCCGACGCGGCTGGCTGCTGGCAGCGGCCCTGATCGCAACAGCGTCGCTGGGAATGCACAGCCGGATTGCGGCTGCGGCCGAAACGTGGGATGCCTACGTAACATTCACGCTCGCCACCGCCCCCAACGTGCAGGGAGTGCAGAGGATACTGGATGGAATCAAACAGCAGTCCAACGGCGCTGTAAGCATCCGGCTGCACCTGGGCGGCTCATTGCCGATCAACACTCAGAACATCACGCAGGCGGTGTCCGATAACGTGGTGCAAATGGGCGACGATGCGTTCTTCCAGGGCAATGTCCCGATCGTGGGCCTGCTACGCCTGCCCATGCTCCTGCGCAATCTCGATGATTTCAACAAGGCCGCGGCCGTCATGGAGCCGTACACGACGGCGGCGTACGCGAAGAAGGGGATCGTTTATCTGGGGCAATATGCCTATCCTCTGCAGGGCCCGTTTTCGCGCAAGAAGCTCACCTCGCTTGCGGATCTCAAGGGGCAGAAGCTGCGCCCGACCTCGCCGGAGCAGGGCGAATTTTTGAAGCGCTTCGGAGGCATACCGGTGAGCGCAGGCGCGGCTGAAGTCACCTCCGGACTGGATCGCGGCGTCTTCGACGGTGTCGTCACCGCTAGCGCGGTGGGCGGCAAAGCCTGGAAGGAGCAGCTTAAGTATGCGCTGCGCATCCCGCTTAACTTTGGCAACTCGCCCATCATCGTCAACAAGGCTGCGTTCGACAAGCTCGCGCCCGATGTCCAGGCCAAGCTGCGCAAGCTGGTACAGGACGAGACGCAGAAGATTACGACGGTCCTGCAGCAGGAAGACATCGACGCGACCAAGGATTTTTCGGCTACCGGCGCCATGGTGGTGACCGAGGCGACGGCGCAGGAAGTCGCCGAAGCCCGCAGAGTCATGATCCCCTACTGGGATGAGTGGGCCAAGGCCAGGGGACCGGAGGCGGTCGAGGCGCTGGCCAAAGTGCGGGCTGCGCTCGGCCGGTAATTCTGATGGCGACTGACAAGGGCGCGGGCGGCAACTCATCGCCGGCAACGCGGCTGCTCGACGGCGGTTGCGAGCTGGTGGTGGCGCTGGCGCTCATCGCATTGGTCGTCATAATCGTTGCCGATGTGTTCACCCGCAGCGCCCTCGGTTTCTCGCTGCAGATCAGCGACGAATATTGTGGCTATCTGCTGGTCGCGATCACGTTTCTCAGCCTGTCGGTGTCGCACACCCATGGCACGTTTCATCACGTGGAGTTTGTGCAGGCTCGCTTGTCGGAACGCGGCCAGCTGATGTCGCAAGTTGCTTTCGATGTGCTGGCGCTCATCGTCTGCGTCATTCTCAACTGGCAGTTCTTCCGGCTGGAACTGCGGTCGTTGGAATCCGGTTCCATGGCGCCGTCAGTCATGATGACCCCGCTCTGGATACCGCAAATCGCTATGCCCATCGGCGGCACCCTGGTCTGTCTAGCCTTGCTGCGAACGATCGTTGCCAGAGTGCGGCGATTGGCCACGTTACCCGCAGCTTCCTCTGTGAAGGCCGGTTGATGGGGTCCGGTATCGAGATCGTCATCGTATTCGCGGTCTTTCTCGCCCTGCTGGCGGCGGGCATGGCGATCCCGTTCGCGATCATGACGCCGGCGCTGTTCTACTTGCTGTTGCATTCCGGGCCCGATGCGCTGAGGGGGTTGGGGCTCGTGAGCTGGGGCAGCATGAATAGCTTCACGCTGACGGCCGTGCCGATGTACATCCTGATGGCGCAGATATTGGAGCATAGCGGCATCGGCACCAAGGTTTACAACGGGCTCGGCAAGCTGTGCTCACGCATCCCCGGCGGGCTGCTGCAGACCAACATCGCCGGCTGCGCCATCTTTGCCGCGACTTCCGGCTCGAGCATCGCGACCGCGGCGTCCATCGGCAGCGTCGCGCTGCCCGAACTCGTCAAGCGCAAGTACAGCCGCCGGCTCTCGGCCGGTTCGCTCGCCGCCGGTGGCACTCTGGGCATATTGATTCCGCCCAGCCTGGCGATGATCATATATGGCTCATTCACCGAGACTTCGGTCGCCAAGCTGTTCATTGCAGGCATCGTACCGGGTCTGCTGCTGACCGCGATGTTCATGATCTACATCGGCGTGCACGCCAAACTCCAGCCCAGCATCGCTCCGGTCGAGCAGGGAGTGGTTTCGCTTCCCGACCTGTTGCGCGCGATCGGCAATATCCTGCCGGTCACGCTGCTGATCGGCTCGACCATGGGCACCATGTATTTCGGCTTGGTGACGCCGACCGAGGCGGGGGCCATCGGCTGCGTCGCGGGTACCATCATCGCCATCATCTGGGGCGATCTGAAATGGAAGGATTTCATCGCCGCGGTGCGCGGTTCAGTCGCGGTGCTCGGCAATATACTTTTCATTGTCTATGCCGCCTACGTGTTTTCCTACGCGATCAGCAGGGCCGGGGTGGGCGAAGATGTCACCTCTTTCATCGTGGGACTGCACCTCACCAAGCTGCAATTCTTTTTCGCCATTTTTCTGCTCTACACGCTGCTGGGTTGCCTGGTCGAGACCATGGGTATGATCGTCATCACCATACCGCTGATCTTTCCCATGCTCGCGCCCTATGGCATCGATCCTGTCTGGTTTGGCATCATCCTCGTGCTGTTCGTCGAACTCGGCCAGATCTCGCCGCCCATAGGCATCAACCTGTTTGTCATTCAGAGCCTGTGGGACGGAGATCTGGGCGACGTCGTGATGGGCACGATCCCATTCCACCTGATCATGTTTCTGTTGCTGGTAATGCTGGTAATTTGGCCGGAGATTGCGTTGTGGCTGCCGGCCCACATGTCTAAAGGGCCCTGATCAGGGGCTACTCATCTAAAAAGGAATGAGCAATGGAATACCGTACCCTGGGCAAGAACGGGCCCAAAGTTTCGCGCATCGGTCTGGGCTGCAATAATTTCGGCGGCCGCCTCGACCTGGAGGGAACACGCAAGGTCGTGGACAAGGCGCTCGACTTGGGCATCACGTTCTTCGACACGTCGGACAGCTACGGCACCGGTGGATCGGAAAAATTCCTGGGGCAGACACTGGGAAAGCGGCGCGGCGACATTGTTTTGGCCACGAAATTCGGCTGGCCGATGGACAAGGAGGGGAAGCTGAAAGGCGCGTCGCGCGCCTACATCATGTACGCGGTAGAGGCGAGCCTCAAGCGGATGCAGACCGACTATATCGATCTTTATCAATTGCACGTGCCGGATCCATTGACGCCGATCGAAGAGACGCTGCGCGCACTGGACGATCTGGTGCGGCAGGGCAAGGTGCGCTACATCGGCTGCACCCAGCAATCGGCACAACAGCTCGATGAGGCGCTGCAGACCTCCAAGAAGCTGGGTCTCAGCGCTTTTGTCAGCGGTCAGAACGAGTACAACCTGCTGGAGCGCAAGATCGAGCGCGAGCTGGTGCCGACCATAGAAAAACATGGCGTGGGTTTCATACCGTTTGCGCCGCTGGGCGGCGGCATGCTGACCGGCAAGTACCGCG
The DNA here is from genome assembly GCA_903905655.1 of uncultured beta proteobacterium. Taxonomy (GTDB): domain Bacteria; phylum Pseudomonadota; class Gammaproteobacteria; order Burkholderiales; family SG8-41; genus PALSA-1004. The sequence continues at coordinate 34,333 of CAIVHG010000082.1, forward strand.
CCAACGCACCGCTGCCGGCGGATGCGCGTCTGAGCAATTCAGAGAAACCGCCGCGCCAATTCAACGACGCAAATTGGCGCATCGTGGAAGAGTTGCGGGCGTTCTGCGACAAGCGCGGCCACACCATGGTCGAGCTTGCGATGAGCTGGCTGATCGCGCAGCCTTTCCTGTCGAGCATCATTGCCGGTGCGATGTCGCCCGAACAGGTCGAGCAGAACGTGCGTGCCTCCGAGTGGGCGCTCACGCCCGCTGACATGGCGGAGGTCGACCGCATTACGCGCAAGTGATCAGCGCCAGGAATCGCTGAATGTCCACCTCCGAGCGCGCACGGGCGTTTGCCGTCAACAGCTATTCGTACATCTACAGCCATCGGGCGCAGGATTGTATCGACCATCTGGCGCGGCGCGGCCATGCGCGCTTCGAGTTGATGCTGTTCCCGGGCCACCTGTGGCCCGCTGAGCTCGATGCGGCAGCACGGCGCGATATGTGCAGGCACCTGGCTGACCGCGATCTGCGCCTGATCACGCTCAACATTCCTGCAATCGACATCAACATCGCTGCTGCCTCGAAAGAGATGCGCGAATATTCGCTGAGGATACTGAGCGAGGGCGTGAAGCTGGCCGGTGATCTGGGTGTGCCGGGCATACTCATCTGCCCGGGCAAGCACAATCCGCTGTTCCCGATGCCGAAGGCGCGGATGACGGAATATTTCTTTGCCGCGCTGGACCAGCTGGTGCCGCTCGCAAAAAGCTGCGGCACCCGCATTCTGGTCGAGAACATACCCCTCGCTTTTCTGCCGGATGCCGAAAGCCTGATGGCGGCGCTCGATCAGTATGGGGATCCGTCAATCGGCTTCGTCTACGACGTCGCCAACGCGGTGTTCTATCGCGAAGATCCGCTGGCGGGCCTGCGGCGCGTGCGCGAGCGCCTGCAGCTTGTGCATCTGTCCGATACCGTACTCGATAAATATATCCACGGCCCGGTGGGCTGCGGAGTCGTGCAGTTTGCCGCGATTCCGCCGGTGCTGCGCGAGATCGGTTACACCGAGCTGCCGATGCTGGAGATCATCACTCATGATCCCGAGGCAGACATACCCGCCAGCGTGGATAAGCTGTGCGCGATGGGATGGTCAGGGGCATAGTACGCAGCGTCAACTGCGATCTTACGTTTCTTCGGCTATGTTGCAATGGATTTCGCATTGTCGTAAAATTATTCGAGAGTAGGTCAGGAGTCAGTTGTCGATCTTTGCCGTGACGAAAGCTGTCGCGGCAGCGTCCATAACCAAGCACAAACACATATGCAACCGCGGCTTTCGGCGTGCGGTCGGCATTTTTTCCGGATAAGGGGAGCCATGGCAGAAGAACGAGTCGTAGATGATCCACTTGCGCTGTTGGGACGGGCTGCCGCAGGGCTGACCCTGGAGAACCTGCCGGCCGAGGCCGTGCAGCGCGCCAAGCAGCGCGTGCTCGATACCATCGGCTGCCTGGTTGCGGGCTATCACTGCGGAATTTCCGATTCCATACGCTCTTACGTCGCTGCAGCTGGCGGTTCGCCGCAAGCCACGCTGCTGCCGGGCGGAGAGAAGACCACGGTCGCACTGGTCGGCCTCGCGCATGCCACTTATATACACGGGCTCGAGCTTTCAGACGCTGCGCCGCGCGGCACCTGTCACCCCGGCAACGAGATCGTTCCGGCTGCCATGGCGATGGCCGAGTTCAAGAAACTGGGCGGCGCCGCAATCATTCCCGCGGTGGTTGCAGGTTACGAAGTCGAAGTGCGCCTTGGCCGCACCCTGTTTCCGAGCGCGAATTACGTGGGCTGGTGGACGCCCGGCCTGTTCGGCGCGATCGGGCCGGCGGTCACCGCGGCTCACATCATGGGTCTGGGTGCGGAGGGCATCGACAATACGATCGGCATCGCCGTCAACCTCGCGCCTACGTCGGTAGCCAAGGCAAACGAAGAAGGCAACACCATCAAATGGCTGATCGGCGGCCAGGCCTGTGCCACCGGTGTGCTCGCCGCCGAGATGGCGGCACGCGGCACCAAAGGCATGCGTGATGTAAAGGGTGGCTGGATCCCGGTAATCTCCAAGGACTGCCATCCCGAGCGGCTGACCGAAGGCATCAATGCCGACGGCACCTTCACGCAATGGGAACTGCTGAGCGGCGTGCTCACCAAGCACTATGCGACGGTCGGCCCGTTGACTGCGGCGCTCGATGCAACCTTCTCGATCATCAAAGAGCACAATGTGCATGCGGACGATGTCGTCAGCATCGACGTCGACGCCATGTACCGCACCAAGATGTTCGACAAGGTTCACCCGGAAAACGAAATCGCTGCGCGCGCGAGCCTGGCTTATTGCCTGGCGCTGGCGGTGGTTACGCGCGACCCGGCGCAGCTGTTGGGCCCCGGCTACAGCGAAGAGAAACTGCGCGACAAGGCGATCTGGGCCATGGCCGAAAAGGTCAAGGTCACCGAGAGCCAGGAATACGAGGACCAGTACCCGGCCAAGAGCCTGGCCAAGGTCACGCTGCGCCTGAAGAACGGCAAGTCGCCCTCGTGCGAATCGGACCGCAGCGCGAATCCGCGTTATCTGCGGCCGAGCGATGCCGACATCGAGAACAAGTTCAGGCTGATCGCAACTTCGGTGCTCGGCCAAGCAAAGACCGACCGCGTCGTGGCACTGTGCCAGAAGCTGGAGACGCTTCCGGACATGCGCGAACTGCTCGATGCACTGCGCCTGAAGTAACGTTGGCGGTATGCACTGGCGTGCGTCCATGCAGCGCGATGTGACGGTAGCAGTATTTTTGAACACGGCGTCTTTATAAAGGACTGGCGAAATGGCAAATAAAAAAGAAGCGAAGGAATGGGCGCGCGCGAACATGCATGGCATGTGGTCGACGCCGTGTTTCCCGTTCACCGAGGATTACAAGCTCGATGACGCGGGCATCCGCAAGAACGTCGATTACCTGGTGTCGGTGAAGGCAGATGGCATCGGCTTC
>CAIVHG010000083.1 GCA_903905655.1 uncultured beta proteobacterium
CAACACACCCAGGCTGCAAATGAACCCGCGCGCTGCCGCCGCCAGCATATAGGCGAAAAAAAACTCAAAGTACGAAAGCGGCGGCAACAGCACGAACACGATGCCGCCGCTCATTTTGGATTGCATGATGCTGGAACCCGAGTTGGCGAACGAGTTTTGCAGCAACGACATCATGGCCAGCCCGGGCACGAGAAAGGTCGCATACTTCACGCCGGGAAAAGGCTCGAGGGTGTTGCGCAGCGTGTGGCCGAATACGAGCAGGAACAGCAGCGCGCTCAACACCGGCGCGAGTATGGTCTGCACGCTCACTTTCCAGAAGCGCAACCATTCCTTGTAGAACAACGTGTAGAACCCGGTCACGCGCGCTGCTCCTTCATCAGTTTCACGAACACCTCCTCGAGGTCCGGCTGCAGCACTTCCATCTCCAGCACCTGCGTTCCGGCACTGCGCAAAACCGCCATCACGTGCTCGAGCTGCGTATATTCAGTCAACGCTAGGCGGTAGCCCTCGTCGGCGGGCCCGACCAGCCACGGCGTCAGCGCGGCGGGCAGCTCGCTCGGGGCCAGCTTGAGAGTCACGTAAAAGCCAGTATGCCGGTTGAGCAGGTTCTGGGTGGTATCGTTGACCACGATCTTGCCCTGCTTGAGCATGGCGATACGGCCGCACAACGATTGGGCTTCTTCGAGATAATGCGTAGTCAGCACTATGGTATGGCCTTGCTGGTTTAGGTTACGGATAAACCGCCACAGGCTCTGGCGCAGTTCGACGTCGACGCCCGCCGTGGGCTCGTCAAGCACGATCACCTGCGGCTTGTGCACGAGCGCCTGCCCGATCAGCACCCGGCGTTTCATGCCGCCCGACAGCCGGCGCATATTGGTATCGGCCTTTTCGGTGAGGTCCAGGTGGTGCAGCAGTTCGTCGATCCAGGCGCGATTGTCGCGAATGCCGAAGTAGCCAGACTGAATGGTCAGCGCTTCGCGCACCGTAAAGAAAGGGTCGAACACCAGCTCTTGTGGCACGACCCCAAGCGCGCGCCGCGACTGCCGGTACTGTTTGACGACGTCACTGCCCATCACGCGCGCACTGCCGCTGGTGGCTATGCTGAGCCCTGCGAGTATGCTGATCAGCGTCGTCTTGCCGGCCCCGTTGGGTCCCAGCAGGCCGAAGAACTCGCCCTGCGCGATTTCAAGGGAGACGCCGGCGAGCGCAGTGAGCTCGCCATAGCGCTTGACGACGTTTTCAACCTGTATGGCGGGGATCATCGCGTCACACGCATACGCAGGGTGCAAGATTCAACGCCATCACCCTGCACTCGCAGACGCCGGGTTCTACCTTTCAACTTGCGGTGCGCCTGGCGCATCCGCGCCGAGCAGTTCGGCGACGCCGTAGAGCGTCGCCAGGCTCTGCAAGCTCGCTGGCAGATTGCTGAAGGTAATATGCAATGTGCGGCATCTGGCTTCGCGCTGCAACTCGAAAATAAGGCTTAGCGCGGATGAGTCGACCTCCTTGACTCCGGAGAGATCCACCACGTCGCCGTCGACGAGCTGCTGCTTGCCGGCGGCGCACAACGCCGCCACGCTGGCGATGGTGATGGCCCCCTGCAGCTGCAGGCGCTGTCCGTCACGCTCTATCATTTGGCCGCAGACTGCAGCGCGAGGGTCTTGTTCTTGGCGCTGAGCGTCGTGATGAGCCCCTGGATCCCAGAGCGTTGAATCTCGCTGCCGAAGCTGCTGCGGTAGTTCTGCACCAGGCTTATTCCGCCGATCGCGACGTCATAGACTTTCCATCCCTTATCCGTCTTCTCCATGCTGTAATTCACCTCGATCGGCTCGGGCTTGCCCGCCTGCTTGATCACCGAGCGTATTACCACTTCGCTATCGCCCGGCTGCATCTTGAGCGGACGATACTCGATCGCCTCATCCCGATACTGGGTAAAGGCATTGGTATAGGTGTAGACGAGCAGCGACCGGAATTCATCGGCGAGGCTTTGCTGCTGCGCGGGGCTGGCCTGGCGCCACGGCGCGCCTACGGCAAGCCGCGTCATGCGCACGAAATCGAAGTTGGGAAGAATCTTCGCCTCTACCAGATCGAGCACCTTCTGGCGATTGCCAGCGCGGATGTCCTTATCCGCACGCACGATCGCAAGCACTTCGTCGGTAACCTTTTTGGCAAGCACATCCGGCGCCACATCGGCTGTTTGCGCAAGCGCTGCGATGGACAGCGCCATCGACAGCAAGCCTATTATCCATTTCCTCATCGTCACTATCTCCCGTCAATTAGAGTTTACTTGGCGGCCTTGCTTGGATCGCCTTCGGCGGCCTTGCTGAACATGAACTGGCTGATCAACTTCTCCAGCACCACCGCCGATTGTGTCAACTGGATATTATCGCCGTTGGCCAGCGTCTTGTCCTCAGCGCCCGCCTCGAACCCGATGTACTGTTCACCCAGCAGCCCGGCGGTGAGTATCGACGCCGATGTATCCGTTGGAAATTTATAGCGTTCGTCGATATTCATGGTGACCTTCGCCATAAATTTTCCGTTGTCGAAATTGATCGCCTCGACGCGACCGACCACCACCCCCGAACTTTTTACCGCCGCGCGCGGCTTGAGGCCGCCGATATTGGTGAATTGTGCGGTCAGCTGATAGGACTTGCCGCTCGCAATGCCGCTCATGTTGCCGACCCTGAGCGCGAGTATGGTAAGCGCGGCTATGCCGGCGATGACGAACAGGCCGACCCACAGATCCAGCGTTGAACGTTCCATTAAATCCCCCGAAACATGAAAGCGGTTAAGATGAAATCCAGTCCCAGCACCGCCAGCGATGAGGTCACCACCGTCCGCGTGGTGGCGCCCGACACGCCTTCGGCGGTCGGCGGTGCATCATAGCCCTCGAACAGCGCGATCCAGGTGACGGCGATCCCAAACACGACGCTCTTGATGACACCGTTCACGATGTCTTCCCGAAAATCGACTGCGCTTTGCATCTGCGACCAGAACGAACCCTGGTCGACGCCAATAACCACGACCCCGATCAGGTAGCCGCCGTAGATGCCCATTGCGCTGAACATCGCTGCCAGCAGCGGCATCGAAATCACCCCCGCCCAGAAGCGCGGCGCCACCACGCGGGCAATCGGATCGACCGCCATCATCTCCATCGCCGAGAGCTGTTCGGTCGCCTTCATCAAGCCGATCTCGGCCGTCATCGCGGATCCGGCGCGACTGGCAAACAGCAGCGCGGACACCACCGGCCCCAGCTCGCGCACCAGCGACAAGGCAACCAGCACTCCGAGGGCCGATTCCGAGCCATAGATCTTCAGCGTCTGGTAGCCCTGAAAACCCAACACCATGCCGACAAATAATCCCGAGACCAGAATGATGATCAGCGAAAGCACGCCGGTAAAGTACAGTTCGCGCACGATCAGCCGCGGACGCCGGAAGCAGGTTCCCGAATGCAGAATCGTAAGCGCAATAAACCGCGCAGAGTAACCGAAGCGCAACACACCGTCGACAATGTGGTGGCCAATGCCGCGAATATTGATGATGGAACCGCGGTTAAACAAGTTCGAGCTCCTCGCTGAAGTCTTTACTGGGGTATTGGTAAGCAACCGGTCCGTCGGCCTCACCCCACACGAACTGGTGCACCAGCGGGTCCTTTGAGGCGCGCAGCTCGTCCGGTGTGCCGTGCGCGACCATCACGCCCTCGGACAGATAGTACACGTAGTCGACCACGTCGAGCGCTTCCTGCACGTCGTGCGTCACCACGATCGAAGTAGAGCCGAGCGCGTCGTTGAGCTTGCGCACCAGATTGCGTATTACCCCGAGCGAGATCGGATCGAGGCCGGTAAATGGCTCGTCGTACATGATGAGCATGGGATCGAGCGCAGTCGAGCGTGCAAGCGCCACGCGCCGCGCCATGCCTCCGGAAAGCTCGCCGGGCATTAGATGGTGCGCGCCGCGCAGGCCCACGGCATGCAGCTTCATCATGACGAGGTCATGAATCATCGCTTCGGGCAGATCGGTATGCTCGCGCATCTGAAACGCGACATTGTCAAATACCGACAGGTCGGTAAACAAGGCGCCGAACTGAAACAGCATGCCCATGCGCCGGCGCATCCGGTACAGGCCCTCGCGATCGAGGTCGTGAGTAAACTGTCCATCGATCTTCACCGATCCCTGCGTAGGCTTCAACGCCCCGCCGATCAGGCGCAGCAGCGTGGTCTTGCCCGAGCCGCTGATGCCCATGATCGCCACGACCTTGCCGCGCGGAATCACCATGTCGATATCGCTGAGGATCGTGCGGCGCTTGTCGTACGAGTAGCCGACGCCGGAGATTTCAATCAAATTATCTGAAGCCATGGCGCAACCGTGAGCCGAATTTTTTCATTGTAGCATTCGATAACTGGTGCTCTATCCGAACCCAACTGCAATTTGCCGTGCGCTCAAACCCAACAATCCCGGTAATTCTGACCGCTTTTCTTACAAGCGATTATAAGGCTTACACGATGCGCTGACTAGTTCCAATTTCCGAGACAAAAGGCCTCAATCAAGCGCTGCATGTGCGCTAGAATCCGTTGCAAATTAGCTGTGCCCACCCATGTCAAAAACGGCGCTCACCTTCTCAAGTCTCACCAAGGATTATGGCCGCTCGGCCGTACTAAACGCCGTCTCGTTTGAGGTGGCCGCCGGGGATTTTTTTGGTCTGGTCGGGGTGAACGGGACCGGAAAGACCACACTGCTCAAATGCATGCTCGATCTATGTGCAGCCGATTCCGGAACCATTGAAATTTTCGGCCGCTCGCACCGTGACCATACTGCACGCCAACGGCTCTCATTCCTGCCGGAGCGTTTCAATCCACCTTATTTCCTGACCGGCGAAAATTTCATCCGCCATGCGCTACGCCTTCAATCGGTCGCCTATGATCGCCGGCAGGCTGAGCACACACTGGGCATGCTTGATCTCGATCTAGCAGCGCTGAAACTTCCAGTGCGCGCTTATTCCAAAGGCATGACGCAAAAACTGGGGCTGGCTGCTTGCTTCCTGAGCGGCAGGGAACTCTACGTATTCGACGAACCGACGAGTGGGCTGGATCCCAAGGCGCGCGCGCAATTTAAATCGCATCTACGCGAACTCAAGCGGCGATCTCACACGCTTTTTCTGACATCGCACGCCTTGACCGACGTCGCTGAAATCTGTGACCGCGTGGCGGTGATGCACGCGGGAAAGCTGTGCTTTGCTGGCACGCCGCGCGAGTTGTGCCAGAAATTTGGAGCGGACGCACTGGAGCAGGCATTTCTACGCTGCATAGAATCGAGCGCAGCGCACGATGCGTCGAATAATTCGCTGGGCCGCGCCGCTTAATGCACAGCAAACTTTGAGCCCTGACACACGCAGTATCAGGTTACGCCGTCAACGCCGCTGACCGACTAAAAACACGCCATGGTCAAGCCTGCTTTGCTGATCGTCGACGATGATCCCATGATCGTCGATACGCTGAATTTCGTGCTCCAGCGTGAATTCACGGTCTATTCAGCGGCATCGCGTGCCGATGCGCAGGCACTGCTGCGCGGACTCGACCGCGCGCCACCTCTTGCACTCGTTGATCTCGGACTGCCGCCGGCCCCGCATCGTCCCGACGAAGGCTATGCTCTGATCGCAGAACTCATCGCTCGTGCGCCGAACATGAAGATACTCGTGCTCTCTGGGCAAAATGCCGAAGCCAGCGCGCGGCATGCGCGCACCCTGGGCGCAATCGAGTTTATCGCCAAGCCATGCGATCCGGCAAAGATCAAAGCCATACTGCTCGATGCACTGCACATGAGCGAAGCTGAAATGCGCGCCGCAGCGGCAGATTCGGGACTCGTCGGCGCGAGCCTGCCCATAGAGAAGCTGCGCTGCCAGATCGCACAATACGCAAACGCGCCATTTCCGGTTCTGATCGAAGGCGAATCCGGCAGCGGGAAGGAACTCGTCGCCGCTGCGCTGCACCGCATGAGTGCGCGCGCCGCGCGCGCATTTCTCGCACTGAACTGCGCTGCCATTGCGCCCACCCTGGTCGAGCCCACCCTTTTTGGCTACAGCAAGGGCTCGTTTACGGGCGCCACCTCGTCGCGTGCGGGCTACTTCGAGGATGCCAAGGACAGCACTCTGTTCCTGGACGAGATCGGGGAATTGCCTCTGGAGCTGCAGGCGAAGCTGTTGCGGGTGCTGGAAAACGGCGAGTATCAGCGCGTAGGCGAAACTCAGAGCCGGGTCAGCAACGCGCGTGTGATCGCGGCCACCAACCGCAACCTGCGCAACGAAATGCGCAGCGGGCGCTTCCGCGCCGATCTCTATCACCGGCTGTCGGTATTCACGATCGGGGTCCCGCCGCTGCGCGATTTGGGTGACGACAAGCACCTGCTGCTTGCATATTATCGGGACTTCTACGCACGCCAAGCGGCAAGCGCACCCTTCGAACTCGACGAGCAGGCGCTGTCGCTATGGCTTGATTACCCGTTTCCCGGCAACGTGCGCGAGTTGCGCAACATCGTGATCCGCCTGAGCACCAAGTACGGCGGCCAGCGCATAGCCCTCGCCCAACTCGAGGCCGAGCTCGACATGGAACGCATGCAGCCAGACGCGCCTCCGCTGCCCGTCCGCCAGGATTTCAAGACGGCGCTGGAGGCGGCCAAGAAGCATCTGCAGACGCAAAAAGACTTCAATCTGGACCTGATGTTGCAGCAGTGGGAACAGAGCTATGTGGAGGCAGCGCTCGCGGCGACCGCCGGTAACCTGTCGCGGGCGGCCAAATTACTTGGCATACAGCGCACCACGCTCTACAGCCGAATGCGCAACTACGAGTCGGCGCGTGAATCATGAACCCCGCCGCCTCGATAGATCGCTGCCGGATGCGCCCCGCGTCGCCGGGCGCATGCAATCCGCATCCCTGCCACGACTAAGCGAGGCGGATGATGTATTACGAGCACTTCGGTCTGGCACAGCCCCCGTTCCGGATTACGCCGGACACTGCGTTCTTCTACGATGGCGGCAATCGTGGCCCCATACTGGAAGCGCTGATTTACGCGATCCGGCACGGCGAGGGCATCATCAAGGTCACCGGTGAAGTCGGCACCGGCAAAACAACGCTCTGCAGCATGCTGCAGACATTGCTGCCCGCCAGCGTTGAAACCATCTATATCGTCAACCCTGGCGTCTCGCCCGCGGAAGTCCTGCGCGCGATTGCGCTCGAACTGCAGCTCGAAGCGCAGCACAGCTCGAGTCATCTTGAACTCATGCAGCTGGTGCACCACCATCTGCTCAAGTGCCACGCCGAGCACCGCCAGGTGGTCATGTTCGTCGAGGAATCGCAAAACATGCCACTCGCAACCCTGGAAGAGATCCGCCTGCTCTCGAATCTCGAAACTGCGCGCGGCAAACTGCTGCAAATCGTCCTGTTCGGCCAGCCTGAATTCGACGACACGCTGCGCCAGCCGAATATCAGGCAATTGCGGGACCGCATCTGCTACAGCTTTCATCTGTCACCATTGAAGCAGACTGAAATCCGCGACTACCTGAATTTTCGCATGCGTGCGGCGGGCTACCACGGGCCAGAACTTTTCACGAAGTGGAACAGCGCCGCGATCGCACGCGGCTCCCGCGGACTCACGCGGCGGATCAATTTGATCGCCGACAAGGCGCTGCTCGCGGCATATTCCGAGAACACACACGCCATCAAGTTCAAGCATGTTAAAGCCGCGATTCATGACTGCGAATTCGGGAACCTGCAGCCAGCAAAGCCCATGCTGCAGTTTGCGCTGGCACTCGGGCTGCTGGTGATCGGGACCGGCATCGGCGCGGCGCTCTACCCCATCGTGCGCACCTACCTGAATCGCGCAATTATGCCCCTCGCCTCCGAGTACCGCGAACTGTTGCCCGCCACAGGCAGCGGCGCATCTGCGCAGAATACCGCGCAGATGCTCTGGGCTAACGATCGTGCCAACTCGCAACTCATGTACACACAGCGTGTGCTGGCGGCTTCAGTGACCGCGACCGCATCCAGCGTAGACACCACGCCGCCTGCGCGGTCAGTTGATGCGGACGCGAGATCTGCGGCGGGCGCTGAGCAGCCGGGAACCACCGAACAGTTAGAGCGGCGGCTTGCAGCGACTCAAGCCTGGCTGGAGCAACGCGCCCAAACCGATTACAGCATTCAACTCATGGGTGTCGATAACGTCGCACAGTTGCAGCGTCAGCTCGGCTTTATAGGGAGTCATATCAATGTCAACGAAGTACACTTGTACCGCACCATTGCAAAACACCGGCCCTCGCTCACCCTTTTGTACGGCTCGTTTGACGATCGCATGTCCGCTCAGAGCGCACTTGCCCAATTGCCCGCGGGGCTGAAGGCATTCAAGCCGATATTGCGCACGGCGCAGGGCATCCGTGCCGAGATCGCGCAAGCCGACAACGACAAACGGATCGCGGCACGCGACCGCGCAGCGCCGACAAAAACGGAGTGACCACGCTATGCCTGCAATCACGACGCGCGACCTGCGCCTCACTACCACTCCTAGTCTCAGCAGCCACAGCTTCCTGCCGGCTGCCATGCCTGCGCGCATCTTCGTCTGCGCGCTCGCCCTATGCATGCTCAATGCCTGCTACCGGCCGGCGGTGTTGCCGCAATCGGAGGGGCACGTCTCAGCCCCCGCGGCGCGGCCGTCCGCTGGCGAAGCGCCCGCGCTGGCGCGCAACAGCCTGTACCTGCCGCCGCCCAAGCCCGAAATCAAAGCGCCGACCTATACGGTCGTCGTCAACGAAGTCCCGGTAAAAGAACTGCTGCTCGCGCTCGCGCGCGACACCAAACAGAACATCGACATCCATCCCGCATTGCAGGGGCTGGTGAGCATCAACGCCGTGAATCAGACGCTGCCTGCGATTCTCGAGCGCCTCTCCAAGCAGGTAAATCTGCGCTACACCAACAGCGGAAACTCAATCGCAGTTTCCCCCGACACGCCATACGTAAAGACCTACCGCGTCAATTACGTGAACATGCTGCGCGAGACCACTTCCAGCATCGGTGTTTCCGGCCAAATCCAGGCCGCCGGCGGCGCGGGAGCGGCCAGCAACACTGCCGCGAGCAGCCAGCTCAACTCCTCAAACACGGTTGTCAAGACCGTTTCCAGCAATAACTTCTGGGACACGCTGCGCGACAACGTCCGGGCGATCCTCAACTCGACTCGCCAGCAGACGCTCTCGGCGGAAGCGAAAGCGGAACGCGCCGATCTCGTTAGGCAAGAGCAGGAATTCAGGATCAAGCAGCTGGAGGCCACAAGCCGCGCCGGTCAGGGCGCATCCGGGGTCGCCAACAACATCATCGCCCCCGGCGGCGCCGTGCCGCAGCCGACGCTGCTGCCCGATGATGTGGTCATCAACTCCATGGCCGGCACGTTGACGGTAAATGCGACGGAGAAGCAGCATCAGCTCGTGCAACAGCACCTCGACAGCATCCTGCAGATGTCGCAACGCCAGGTATTGATCGAGGCGACGATCGCCGAAGTCACCCTGTCCGATGCCTACCAAGCAGGTATCGACTGGAGCAGGCTGGCCGTGAGCGGCGGCGTGAGCTTCAATCAATCTCTAATCGGCAGCGTCAGCAATGCGTTCGGGGCAGGCAGCCTCACCATCGGTTACGCGAATCCGACTTCGAGCGTCGGCAACCTGTTCGCCAATATCCGCCTGCTCAATCAATTCGGCAGCACGCGTGTGCTCTCGAGCCCCAAGCTGATGGCGCTCAACAATCAGACGGCCCTGCTCAAGATCGTCGACAACATCGTTTATTTCTCGATCGAAGCGCAGCAGGGCATCTCGAACAACGTAGGCATCTCGCCCGCGACCTTCACCACGACTGCCCAGACGGTGCCGGTCGGCGTCGTCATGAGCATGACGCCGCAGGTGAATGAGAATGGACAGGTTACGCTGACGGTGCGACCAACGATTACCCGCGTCATAGATTTCAAGAATGATCCGAACCCCAGTTTGTGCGACGCTGCTCGGGTGAAATGCGTATCCAACCCGGTGCCGGAAATACAAACCCGCGAGATGGAATCGGTGCTGCAGCTGGTAAGCGGACAGACCGCCATCATGGGCGGCCTCATGCAGGACAACGTTCGACGCGACCGCAACTCGGTTCCGGGTGCAGGCAATCTGTCAGGCATCGGTGAGCTGTTCGGCATGCGCAACGAAGTGGTCGCAAAATCGGAACTCGTGATCTTCCTGCGCTCAACGATCATCACCAATCCATCGCTCGAGAGCGAGGAACTGAAGTTCTATCAGCGCTTTTTGCCGCAGCAGGCCGCAGCGCCAACAGAGCCGCCGCCCGGCAACAGTACAGGTGCCGCGAAATGAGCCTGTTGATGAAAGCGCTGGAAAAAGCATCCAAAGACCGCGCATCTACAGACGCCGCCCAAAACACGGAAAAAATCTCGGTGCCACGTCCCTGCAGCGCGCCACCCGATCTTAGGCTTGAGCCGATTCCGCTGCACAGCACAGCTTCGCATGACGCTTCGACCTCACCCCGCAACCCGCAAGGCGCGAGCGCAACCGCTCATGGAGATGCGCCGGCTGATCCCAGGCTGGCCGGCGTCATCCGGCAGGCGGGCGAACGCAGAGGTAGCAGCCTGATCGGACACTTGAGCGATCACCCGCTGATCACGTTTGGCGCCTGCGCCGCCCTCTTCCTCGCCTGCTACGGGGGCTATATCTATCTGCAGATCACACGGCCGACGCTACTCGTCAGACTGCCGATGGGTCCGGTGGCGGTGGCCGGTGATGCGCCAAACGCGCACCCTTCCGAAATCGCCACCTCAAAGCCCGACTACAGTGCGGCACCAGCGCCTCTCGCGCTCGCTCCGCTGCTGCAACCGCCCGCTGCACAAACTGTGGAGCCAGGGCTTCCCCGACTATCTGCCGCGGTCGCAGCGCCGCGCCGCAATTCCGCTGCCACCGGCTCCGTCGCGACGGCTGTGCCAGCTGCGCCGAATTCCGGCAGCGCTGCGATCCAGGTCTCCGCAGGCGACGCAGCCCCCGCGCTCAATCCGCTGCTCGCACAGGCCTACCAGGCTTACAACAGCGGCCGCATTGAAACCGCACAGCCGCTCTACGAACAAGCGCTCAAGAGCGAACCGGAAAACCTGGATGTCCGCTACGGATTAGCGGCAATCGCCGCACTGCAGGGCGACCAACTCGCAGCAGCGCGGCATTACGTCAGGATTTTAGAGCTCGATCCCCGCAACGCGCTGGCGCAAGCCGGATTGATCGCGATGGCGGGCAGCGCCGATCCGCTCGCTGCCGAAACGAGACTCAAGCAACTCATCGCACGCGAGCCATCGGCCTATCTCTACTACGCCCTCGGCAACGCCTATGCCGACCAGCGGCGCTGGCCGGACGCCCAGCAAGCTTATTTCCAGGCGCATCACCTGGAGCCGGCCAACCCCGACTATGCCTATAACCTCGCGGTCGGACTCGAGCATATCGGGCAACCGCGCAGCGCGCTCGGCTTCTACAGGCGCGCTGCGCAACTCGCGACGGCGACAGGCCATGCCGGCTTCGATACTGCAGCCGCGCAGGCGCGCATCTCCCGGCTGGCACGCGATTTTCCCTAACATCACGAGAATAACAGCGCCCACATGCTGCTGCACGCGAACCCGATGCGAAATTCCATCCTGTCCGACATTCGCGGCACACTGAACTTTCATGGCTGAACAGCGCAAGAAACTGCGTTTAGGCGAGTTGCTCGCACAACAGGGACTGATCTCGGCCGACCAGCTCGGCATCGCGCTCGCCGAGCAGAAGCAAACCCATCTGCCCATCGGGCGGCTGCTGGTGCGCCTTGGCTTCATCACCGAAGGCACGATCCGCGACATCATGGCGCGCACCGTGGGCCAGGAGGCGATCGACCTGGCGCAGGTGGTCGCCGATCAGGAAGCCCTGCGGCTCGTGCCGCAGGAATTCGCACGGCGTCACCGCCTGCTGCCGATTGCCTACGACTCGGAAGAACGGCAGCTGAGCATCGCCACCACCGAGATCTTCAACATCGTGGCGCTCGACCAGCTGCGCGCCATGCTGAGCCCGGACATCGAAATCCAGACCCAGCTCGCCGGCGAAGCGCAGCTCGAAGACTATATCGATCAATTCTACGGCCACGAGCTGTCGGTGGACGGCATCCTGCAGGAAATCGAAACCGGCGAAATCGACTATTCGACGCTGCCGGCGGGCGGCGGCGAATACACGCAGCCCATGGTGCGCCTCATCAACGCGCTGCTGATCGACGCCGTAAAGTGCGGAGCCTCCGATATCCACTTCGAGCCGGAATACGCGTTCCTGCGCATACGCTACCGCATCGACGGCGTGCTGGAAACGGTGCGCAGCCTGCACAAGACCTATCTGCCAGGCATCACAGTGCGCATCAAAGTCATCAGCGGCATGAACATCGCGGAGATGCGCGCGCCGCAGGACGGCCGGCTGTCGCTGACGCTCAACGGCAGGCCGGTGGACTTCCGGGTTTCGTCACATCCCACGATCCATGGCGAAAACATCGTCCTGCGCATCCTGGACCGCGAGAAGTCGATCATCCGCCTGGACGACATGAACCTGCCGAAGCCCACGCTGGCGAGCCTGAATCAAATACTCGCGCGGCCGGAGGGCATCCTGATCGTGACCGGTCCGACCGGCAGCGGCAAGACAACCACCCTCTATTCGCTGCTCTCGCAGGTCAACGACGACACGGTGAACATCATGACGCTCGAGGACCCGGTCGAATATCCGGTGACCCTCATGCGCCAGACCTCGGTAAACGACGCCGTGCGCCTGGACTTCGCCAACGGCATACGCTCCATGATGCGCCAGGACCCCGACATCATACTGGTCGGAGAGATCCGCGATCACGACACTGCTGAGATGGCGTTTCGCGCGGCGATGACCGGCCACCAGGTGTTCTCGACGCTGCACACCAATTCCGCGCTCGGCGCATTTCCGCGCCTGCTCGACATCGGCATACAGCCTACCATCATGGCCGGCAACATCATCGGCGTCATCGCGCAACGCCTGGTGCGTGTGCTATGCGTGCACTGCAAGGAAGCGTACGCCCCGTCGAGCGACGAGCGCCGGCTGCTGGGTTCGTCCGCGGCCAATACGGGTTACGTCTACCGTCCCCGCGGCTGCAGCAAATGCAACAACAAGGGCTACAAAGGGCGCAGCGCTCTCATGGAACTGCTGGCGATGGATGGCGATCTGGATGAACTCGTGGCACGCAGCGCCACCGCCAAGGAATTGCGCGCTGCAGCCCTGACCAAGAACTTCAGACCGCTGGCGGAGGAAGGCATCGCACGGGTGCTCGACGGCACGACCAGCCTCGCCGAAGTAACGCGCGCCATCAGCCTCGCAGGATAGCATGCTCGCATTTCGCTACAAAGCAGTCGACCGTGCCGGGCGCCCGGCACGCGGGGCGCTCGATGCGCTCAATGAAGTCGACCTCGAACTGCGCCTGCGCCGCATGGGGCTCGACCTCATCACCTTTCGTGAAGTAGACAAAAGCGCAGGCGGATTCGGCGGCGGCCGCCGCATCACGCGCCGCGATCTGATCACCTTCTGCTTCGATCTGGAGCAGATCACGCGCTCCGGCATCGCGTTGCTCGACGGCGTCCGCGATCTGCGCGATTCGATCGAAAACCTGCGCTTCAGGGAAGTGCTCACCGCCCTCATCGAGGACATGGAGGGCGGTCAACTGCTGTCGCAGGCGATGTCGCATCAGCCCCACGTATTCGACAAGGTGTTCGTCAGTTTGGTGCGCGCCGGTGAGCAGGCCGGGCGACTGCTGGAGGTATTCGAAAATCTCGGCAAGACGCTCAAATGGCAGGATGAACTCGCAAGCCAGACCAAGCGCCTCCTGATCTACCCCGCGCTGGTGCTGGCGGTCGTCTCCGGCGTGATGGTATTCATGCTCGTCTACCTGGTGCCGCAGGTCGTGCAACTGCTGAAGACCATGGCGATCGCGCTGCCGCTGCAAACGCGCGTGCTGATCTTCATCTCGGATGCGTTCGTCGAGAACTGGATGCTGCTGCTCGGCGTGCCGCTCGCCGGTGCCGCCGTCCTGACGGCGCTCGTCGCACGCAACCAGAAGGCGCAGTACCTGTGGGATTACGCGAAGCTGCACTTTCCGGTAATTGGACCGATCCTGCTGAAGATCATATTGTCGCGTTTCGCCAATTTTTTTGCGCTCATGTACCAATCGGGCATCAGCATTCTGGATGCCATCAAGACTTCCGAAGGCATCGTCGGCAATCGCGTCATCGCCGACGGCCTGATGCGCGCCGGGCAACAGATCAATGCCGGCGAGAATCTTACCGACACCTTCCACAATCTGGGGGTGTTTCCGCCGCTGGTGATCCGCATGATGCGCGTAGGCGAGGTAACCGGCTCGCTGGACACCGCGCTGCTTAACATTACCTACTTCTACAACCGGGACGTCAAAGAATCGGTGGACCACAACCTTGCCCTGCTCGGTCCGCTGCTGACGCTGGTGCTCGGCGGCATGCTGATGCTGATCATGTGGTCGGTGCTTGGCCCGGTATACGAAATCTTCGGCAAAATGAGAATTTAGATGTCTGACAAGCTGCTCATCGCATTATCTGCGCGACAGGTCAGTGTCGCGCGCTGGCAGGGCCGGCGCTTCGACGGCTGCCTACTCTTTGCCTATAGCGACACCGGGCTCGACGAGTTCAGGGGATATCTCGCGACACTGAGCCGCATGCCGGTCTACATGATCGTCGATGCAGTCGAGGAAGATTATCGCGTCGAATCGCTGCCCCACACATTCGGCATCGATCGCGCCCAGCTCTTGAAGCGCAAGCTCAAACAACATTACCGGAACTCGCCATACTGCAATGCCCTGCTGCAGGGCCGCGACACTGGCAAGCGCCGCGACGACCGTTATCTGTTCTGCGCGCTCACCAATCCCGGGCTCATCGACGCCTGGGTGGCCGCCATCCTCGAGCTTGGAATGCCGCTTGCCGGAATCTATCTGCTGCCCACGGTGAGCCTGTGCCTGGTGGAAAAGCTGAAGCTCAGGAGCACCAATCTGCTGGTGGTATCGCCCGAGAGCTCGGGCCTGCGCCTGACCTGCCTTAGAGGCCAGAAACTGCGCTTAAGCCGCCTCGCGCGCATCGAGGCGAGCGGCATACCCATCACCCAGTACGCGGCGGAGATCTCGAACACGCGTTTGTATCTGCACGCGCAGCGCGTGATGACGCTCGAAGAACGGCTGTCGGTGTTGATCGTCGACCGCCACGACTCCCTGGGCCGGCTCGAGTACACCATCGGGCGCGACAATCCAAATGTGGACTGTCGCCGCCTCGGCCACCAGGACATCATCGAACAGGTCGGCATTTCCGCAGCGGCCCTCGACTCAACCGTCGATGCGCTCTATCTGCACCTGCTGGGACTGCGCGCCCCAGCAATCAATCTTGCCCATGGCAATATCACCTTTGGTCACCGTCAGCATCAGGCGCGCCGCGGAATCCATGCGCTGGCAGCACTCAGCGCGTTTGGCGCAGCCGTGTGGTGCGCCTTCACGGCGTATCAGATCTTCGATACGACCTCGGAGACCGCCCAGGCCACCCGCCAAACCACTGCACTGCAGGCTCAATATACGATTGCGGCGCGCCAGTTTCCGGCCGCGCCCACGTCTTCCGAAAACCTGCAGCGTGCGGTGGAGGTTTCGCAAAGGATAGGCGCCACTACGCGCTCACCGGACGCCATGATGGGGTTGGTAAGCCATGCGCTCGCCGACTATCCGTCGATCACGCTCAAGGCCTTTGGCTGGAAATACGGGTCCACCGAGATCGATCCCGAGACCAGCCGCGGGCTGCCGGCGCCTCACAGCGCACCGGTGCCCGGTACAGGCAGCGTGCGCCGGCAAAGCGGCTTCATCGCGGGAGAAGTTCGTCCTTTTCGCGGCGACTATCGTGCGGCGATCGAGGTCATCAACCGCTATGCCGACAGCCTGTCACGGCAGCCGCAAGTCGCGGAAGTGCGAATCATCAAGCTGCCGCTCAATATCAGCCCCAGCCTGACGCTCTCCGGCAACACCAGCGACAGTGCGGAAAACAGCGGGAAAGCAGAATTCAGATTGCTGTTGATACTCAAGCCAACCGCATGAACATCCACGATCTCAAGGCGCTCAGGATTCCACTGGCGATGCTGCTGGCCGTGCTTGCCACAGCGGCAGGCCTGATCTATTACAGCAATGCCGTGCTCGCTCAGGCGCGGCTAGAATTGACCGGGAAACAGGCTCAACTGCGCGAGGCGCGCCTGCGGCTGCAAACCTCCGGCGACCAGAAGGCAGTCATCGTGCGTTATCTGGACGACTACCGCCGCCTGCAGCAGCTCGGTTTCATCGACGAGGAGCAGCGCATCAACTGGCTCGACGGCTTGCGCCTCAGCAATCAGCAGCTGCGGCTGTTCGGCGTGGATTACGAAATCGGCACGCAGCAGCCATACCCCTATGCGAGCGAGCTCAATCCGGGCCAGCTGGCGCTGTTTCAATCGGTCATGAAAGTCCACCTGAGCCTGCTGCACGAAGCGGACCTGCAGCATTTCCTGGGCATCCTCTCGCAGCAGGGCGCGGGCGTGTTCTCGGTCAACGAGTGCCTGCTGGAGCGCAGCGAGGCACCCGACGGCATACGCTATCAACCCAATCTGCGCGCGAACTGCGAGCTCGCCTGGATCACCATGCGGCCAGGCGCACCGGGAGAGAAGAAATGATGCGAACTATGACTGCGCTGGTGCTGTGTCTGGTCTGGTGTGCACCGCTCGCTGCGGCCGATATCGAACGCATGTTTTACACGCGGCAGGAACGCGCTCTGCTCGACGACATGCGAGAAAACAAATTACGCAGCACAGTCGCCAGCGAGGAGCCTGCCGCGCCGATCCCACAGCATGTGGTGGTGAATGGACTCGTGCGCCGCAGCGATGGAAAAAACACCGTTTGGCTCAACAACCGCGCAACCACGGAACGTCGTGCAGAGCCCATCAGCGTCACGACCAGCAAGAACAACGACCGCGTCAGTCTCACCGTACGCGACAGCGGTCGCAGCATCGACCTCAAGGTCGGACAAAGCGCCGAGATCGTGAGCGGGACCATTACCGAAGGCTATGCCAAGCGCGCAGCACCGATACCGGTGACCAAACCGGATGGCGAAAGAAGCACAGGCAGCAACGGCAAGACCACACGCGCTGGCTCCATGAGATACGATCAAATCACCTCCAGAGACAGCCCTCGGGGGGGCGAAAAAACGTTTGATCCGCCGGATGAAGCTGTGCGCGCGAAAGATGAAAATTCAAAATAGTTTTGCGTCGTGTTAATCGGGCTTCAGAACCACTCACGATGCTCGTGATACTCACTCCTGACAATTCCGGTCCGGCTTTGACCAGCTGCCGCACCCGCGGCTCGGCTCAGGCAGGCTATGCGCTGCTGCTGTTTCTGCTCCTGATCATCACAGGTCTCGCCGCGGCACTGTTAAGCTACGCCAGAACTTCGTCGCAGCAACTCACCAGAGATCAGATCACGGCCGCAGCGCTGGCGCAGGCTAAAACGGCGCTGATCGGCGAGGCGGCAGACGACCTTAACAGGCCCGGTAGCTTGCCGTGCCCAGATCAGGACAACAATGGCCAGCTTGATCTCGGCGTCGACTTCTCTGGCAACAGCTGCGTAAGCTATATTGGCAGGCTTCCCTGGAAAACTCTGGGCCTGCCGGACCTACGGGATGGAAGCGGCGAGCGGCTCTGGTATGCCTTGTCCCCCAACTTTCGCGATTATTCCGCAGCCGGACCGCTCAACAGCGACACCAACGGCATATTGACGATCACCGGCATCAGTCCGGCAGCCCAGATAATAGCAATTGTATTTGCGCCCGGCCCTGCGGTCGGCATCCAACTCCGCGATGCCGCAAACCAAAACAACGTTGCGAACTATCTTGACGGCATCAATACGCTGGGTGGCAATACCAATATTTATACCACGGGTCCTGCGACCGATATCTTCAACGATCGCTTGCTAGAAATAACGAGCGACGCGCTGTTTCCCGCCGTCACGATGCGGGTCGCCCGCGAGGCGAAGTTGCTTCTCAACAAGTACTATACCAACTATAACTATTTTCCAAACGCAGCCAGCTACGCCAGTTCGAGCTGCGACCCCAACCTTACTCAGGGCAGAATTCCACTTACGATAGCCAACACCTGCCCTAAGCAACAAGAATGGGGCCCATCAATAATGAAGACTTGGAAATGGTTTTTTGACAACAACTGGCACCAGGTGGCGCATTACGCGGTCGCCCCCGCTTGCGTTGATCCCATGCAACCCAATTGCACGGGCACCGGCTTTCTCACGGTAATAGGCGCCGGGGCATCCAACCCTACCGTAGAAGCGCTGACCATCGTCACGGGGCGCGCTTACACTGGCCAAGCTCGCCCTTGCGCAGTTGTCGCCGATTGTCTTGAAGCTCCCGAGAATACGAACACCGACAACGTTTACCTCGATGCCCGAGTCACTCCCAGCACCAACGACCGCCTGATGGTTGTTGCCCCTTAGGACGAGCCGATGAAGACAGATGGCGGTTTTACACTGATTGAACTTGCCGTGGCACTGGTCGTCGTCACACTCATATTAGGCGGCCTGCTGGTGCCACTGAACACCCAGGTTGAGCAACGCAAAATCTCGGATACGCAAAAGAGTCTCGATGAAATTAAGGAAGCACTGATCGGGTTTGCCGTTGCCTATGGTCACCTGCCGTGTCCGGCAACTTCTGCAACTGGCCTCGCAAGCGGCCTGGAAGGGCCACGCACCGGAGGCATATGCACGCCACGTACAGGTTTTGTTCCATGGGCTACGCTGGGCACCTCCAAATTAGATGCCTGGGGAAATATCTTCGGCTACAGGGTTAGTGACAACTATTCTTCCGCTGTGTCTCCAATCACCTTCACCAGCTCAGCCGATATGACTATTCTGACGAAGGACGGCACCGGTGCGATCGCCTTTCTTAGCAACGTCAACGGCACACCAGCAGTGGTGATGTCCTACGGCAGGAATGGTTACGGTTCCGTCAATGATCGAGGCATCGCACAAGCACTACCCGCTAATTGGCCGGCAAACAACGCCGACGAAAATAGCAACGCAACCCGCTTAAGCGCAGACCCCCCGATCCGAGCTGGCTTTGTCAGTCGCGCCCCGCAAGCCGATAGCGCAAGCGGCGCTGGTGGAGAATTCGATGACATCGTGGTGTGGATCTCACCAAGTATTTTGTTCAACCGGATGGTGGCAGCGGGCAGACTGCCGTAGCCACGACTTCAGACAGCGGCGCGCGCCAGCTCGAAACACACCCTGCCGTCGACGTTGCTGTTGAGCGCAAGCCGGTAACCCAGGCGCTGTGCATGCCGCCCTGCCTGTAACAGCCCAACCCCGAGTCCAGTGGCAGATGGGACGGGCGCGCTGAACAGTCCGGATGCAATCGCAGCGGGTAGCGCAGGGCCGGTATCGCACACCGTAAGCCTCCCTCCGCGCGCGCAGGCTAACGCGACTTCAATGCTCACGCCCGGATGCTGCTGCGCCTTCGCGATCGCATTCTGCAGCAGATTTTCCGCAACGCTGTCGAAGAGCTCGCCCGGCAACGGGACGCCCGCAGTGACGCCAGCATCCAGAAAGCTGACGCACCCCACGGCATAGCGCTGTTTGAGCGCCTCCCACCAGGCCAGTGCGTCGACCTGCGTCGTCCTCGCCTGGTGCGGCGTCCTGAGCTTCTCGAGCGTGAGCGAGAGGCGCTGCGCGATGGCGGGCAGCTGACGCTTGATCAAAGCCTGAAACTCCACCGACTCCTCAGCGTTGCTGTCCTCAGCCGCGGCACATAGCGCCGCCAGCGACTGCAGTAGATTCTTCACGTCGTGCGTAAGCCGCGCGCCCGTCTCGTAAATGGCTTGGGCATAGGCATTGTCGCGTTGCGCCTGTTCGCGCCGCTTCGCGTCGTAAAAGTGCGCCAGCATCTGAGTCAACAGCTTCAGATGCAGGTAGAGCGCCGGGCTCAGAGACCAGCGCGTGTGGAACGTCAGGTGCACATCACTGGCCGTACATTGCGTCGTGAAACGCGTACGCGCCCCGAGCTCCCCGCTCGCATGCGGCGCATCCCATGCAACACCCGATACCCAGGGCAGCTCGCAAAGGCTCTGCATTGCAAGCGCCATGAACTGCGCCGGTTGCGGTTCGCGCTCGGCGACATCTGCGAGTTCATGCAGCCAGCGCTCGAACGGCAAACCCAGCGTCATCAGATAGCGCGACCAGAGCTGACCGATGCCGATGAAACCGCTGTGCGGATTCCACAGCCAGCTCAGGCTGAGCAGGACAACTGCCATCACCATCAGGCTTTGTGCAAGCGCCAGCGGATAGTCGCCCTGGCTCAACTGCTTCACCACAAAGCTGCCGAGCACGAGCCCGGCCACCAGCAGGAACAGCATCATGCTGTAGTAGAGATCCACGACGACCGGCGGACAGCGGCGCCCGCCCACCGCCGGAACGGCGATGATGACGAGCGGCAGCCATACCAGCCCGTACTGCACGAACCACACGAACGTCGACGCCAGCGCCAGGTCCGCGAACAGGTGCGGAACCACCCACACCAGCAGCAACGTCAGCAAGTATAGTGCCGCCAGCAGCGCGACGAGACGCTGGCTGCGCGGCGCGCTTCCCAGCAGGCTACCGCCGATCAGCGCGAATAACACCGCGATCCAGGTAGCCATCACCCACCAGGTGTTCCAGACCATGAACATCAGCGCTGCCGCGGCGATCCACCCAATGTGCCGCGGTTCCAGGCTGCGCTCACCGCACCACAGCGGCTGCCACACCAGGAACAGCCCACAATGCGCGAGCAGCATGGCGCGCGCCGGCCAGCCGTCGATGCCCCAGGCGAGCGAGCTATGCAGCGTCAGCAGCATCGCAGCCAGCCACCATTGCGGATGTGATGCTGTAGATTGAGACGGCAAAACCGTGGAGGATTCCATCTTTGACCCCTCAAGCTCGCTTCAAGTGCAGCCTCCGGGACGCAACATTCGCTATACTGACCCGGTTAACGGATCGGGCCAGCATATCCATGCACGGGCACCAAATTGCAGCCATCGCCCGCTTCACGGTAATTGAAGCCTGGCGCACGCGGTTGCTGTTGCTCTACGCAGTCTTGCTCGGGCTGATCCTCGGCGCGGCATATTTTCTGCAGCAACTCGCGATCACGGAAAGCATCCGCCTGCAGCTTGCGTTTTCCGCTGCCGCCATCCGGCTGGCGTCGGTCTGCGTGCTGTGCCTGCATGTGTCAACCAGCGTCACCCGGGAATTCAACGACAAGGGCCTCGAGCTCACCCTCTCTTTCGATCTGCCGCGCTCCCATTATATTCTCGGCCGCCTGGCGGGGTTCTTGATCGTTGCAGTGCTGCTGGCGATGATGGCGACGCTCCCGCAACTGCTGCTCGCTCCGGCGCCGGCGGCTTTGCTGTGGGGTGCGTCGCTCGTACTGGAGCTGGCGATCGTCGCCGCGCTCAGTTTGTTCTGCGTAGTGACCTTCACTCAGCTCATGCCGGCGGCAAGCTTTGTCTGCGGATTCTATCTGCTCGCGCGTGCGCTGACGGCGCTACGGCTGATGAGCAGCGCACCGCTCGCCAGTGCAGACACGCTCACCCATCAGTTGATCGGCGTACTGATCGATACCTTGGCGCTGCTGTTGCCGGCACTGGACGATTTTGCGCAAAGCGCCTGGCTAATCGAGGGCACGGCAAACTGGGCCGTGCTCGGCGCTAATGCGGCCCAGGCAGGGCTCTACATAGCACTGCTCGGCGCAGCGACGATGTTCGACTTCTACCGCAAAAATCTATGAAGCGTCGGGAGGAGCGGCCGCTCGCCGCAGTGCCGCGTGCAGTATGGTTTGTGCTATGCGCCGTCCTGAGCCTGCAAATACTGTGGCACGCCTCGCTTTCCAGGCCGGTCGCGAGCGCAGACGCCCTTCCAACTCCGCCACGAGCAGGCGCGCTGCGGCTTGCAAGCCTGGGCGAACCCGCGGCGCTTGCCCAGTTGATGACGCTCTACCTGCAGGCCTTCGACAACCAGCCGGGCGTCAGCATCCCGTTTAGTGAACTCGATTACGCACGCGTGACGGAATGGCTGGCCGCCATACTCGAGCTCGATCCCGCCAGCCAATATCCCCTGCTGCTCGCCGCCCAGGTCTACTCCCAAGTGCCGGACGCGGCGCGCGTCCGCCTGATGCTCGATTTCGTCGAACGGCAGTTCATGCGCGATCCGAACCGCCGCTGGCGCTGGCTTGCGCATGCCGTGATCGTGAGCAGGCACCAGTTGCACGACGACGCGCTGGCTCTGCGCTACGCGCGCGAAATCGCGCGCAGGGCGCCCGCGGCGCCGGATTGGGCGAAGCAGATGCACATCTTCATACTCGCGGACATAGGCGAAATCGAGAGTGCGCGGATTCTCTTGGGTGGTCTGATCGAGAGTGGCCAGATTACGGATCTGCACGAGCAGCGCTTCTTGCTGGAACGGCTGAAAGCAATGAAATCCGGCGAGTAGCCGTCAGTGTCGTCGAAGTATCGACGGCCGCCCCCCACTGCCGCGTGCGAATTGCATTCAATGCGGCCAATCATCGAGCGAGCATCAGTAGGGCCACGCCGTTAACCTGCGTGCGGGCGAATGGATGGCACAGATGTTGCTCATTGCGTATGGCTTAATTGCTTACTTTGTAAAGGACCGCGGCGATGCGCAGACAAACCGGTTTTACCTTGATCGAAATCGCGATCGTGCTCGTCATCATAGGCCTGTTGCTGGGCGGAATCCTTAAGGGGCAGGAGCTCATCACCAGCGCGCGCGTGCGCAACCTCATCTCACAGCAGGAAGGCGTCAAGGCCGCATATTTTGGCTTCCTCGATCGCTATCGCGCGCTTCCCGGAGACTACGATCAGGCGAGCAAGAACATCGCGAACATCGCCGGAGTGACGCAATGCGGAACCGGCGACGGCAATGGCAACGGACGCATCGAGACGACCGGCAACGAGAACATCCTGGCATGGGAACATTTATCGAAAGCCGGCTTCATCAATGGATCGTACACGTGCAACCCTACAGAATCGAATGCAACGACCCCGACCAACCCGTACGCGGTGCGGCTGCAGCTGGTATGGGACAGCGATTATGCCGATGCCGGCGGCAATCCACCGCTGCGCCACAATCTCAAAACCGGCAATCAGATCCCTTCGGACATACTCGCGGAAGTCGATCGCAAGATAGACGACGGCAACGCCCTGGCCGGGGTGTTTAGATATACCAATGCAACTTATCTCGGCGGCGCATCGCCCGTCGCTTCGTCTGCATCAACCTGCTATTCAGCGACAGCGCCCTATAACTGGAACGCCACCAGCCCGCAGTCGAATTGTAGCGGCGTCACGCTGTTCTAGCGCCTAAACGCCAGCCAACTCCCCCAAAAGCATTTCCGGTATCACGCCGACCGCATGTATATGCGGCCGGTGATTGTAGGTTTGCCATGGCCGCAGCGTCGCAGGGGACATTTGATATACTGTCCGCCTCATGACTGCCCCCCAAAAAGCCTCAGCGCCCGTTTCCGGCGACGCGCTCGAACTAGCGCGCGAAGTGCTCGAGATCGAGGCGGCGGCGATCACCGGCCTCATCGCAAAGCTGGATCAGGCGTTTCAGCATGCGGTCGATCTGATCCTCGCCTGCCGCGGGCGCGTCATTGTGACCGGCATCGGCAAGTCCGGGCACATCGCGCGCAAGATCGCTTCCACCATGTCGAGCACCGGAACGCCCGCTTATTTCCTGCACCCCGCCGACGCCAGCCATGGCGATCTGGGCATGATCGCAAGCGGCGACGTGGTGATCGCGCTGTCCAATTCCGGGGAGAGCGCAGAACTGCTCGCGATCCTGCCGTTGCTCAAGCGCCAGGGCGCGCGCTTGATCGCGTTTACCGCCAGAGCCGATTCGGAACTCGCCCGCGAGTCCGATGCAGTTTTGTACGCGGGCGCGGAAAAGGAAGCGTGCCCACTCAATCTCGCGCCGACCGCTAGTTCCACCGCCGCGCTCGCGCTCGGCGACGCACTTGCGCTCGCGCTGATGCAGGCCAAAGGCTTCAGCCGCGACGAATTCGCGCGCTCGCACCCAGGCGGCAGCCTCGGCCGCAAACTGCTCACCCACGTGCACGACGTCATGCGAAGCGGCCCCGAAACGCCGCATGTTCCCGTCGCGGCGAGCCTGTCCGACGCAGTCCTCGAAATCACTCGCGGCTGCCTGGGCATGACCGCGGTCGTCGACACCGATCAGCGCGTCGTTGGCATCTTCACCGATGGCGACCTGCGCCGCACGCTGTTCAATGGCAGTGCCGACTTCCAGTCCCAAAAGGTCGTGAACGTGATGACGCGCAGCCCGCGCACCATCGGCCCGGACAAGCTCGCGGTAGAAGCGGTAAAGCTCATGGAAGATCACCGCATCAACCAACTGCTGGTGGTCGACGCCGACCAAAGGCTGCTGGGCGCGCTCAACATGCACGACTTGTTCAAAGCCAAGGTGATCTGACCGCAGCGTCATTCAAGTATCCGGCAGGCACGCCACATTTGCGGCGCGCCTGCCGGCGCCAATCAACACAGAGACTACAACCTCCCCTATGCAGCAAATCCACGACCGGGCGCAGAAAATCCGCCTCGCGATCTTCGACGTCGATGGCGTGCTCACCGATGGCATGCTTTATTACACCGACGGCGGCGAAGAAATCAAAGCGTTCAGCGCGCAAGACGGGCATGGCATGAAGATGCTGCGGGAAAGCGGCGTCGAGCTCGCGATCATCAGCGGGCGCGCTGCGCGCTGCGTGGAGCTGCGCGCAAAAAATCTGGGCGTGAAATTTCTCTACCAGGGCGTCGCAGACAAGGCCAAGGCGTATGCCGAACTGCTGGCTACGCGCGGGCTTGATGCCAGCGCCGCGGCGTACATGGGCGACGACCTAGTCGATCTGCCCGTCATGCGGCGCTGCGGCCTTGCGCTCACGGTGCCGGCGGCGCCGGTGCTGGTCAAGCAGCACGCGCATTACGTGACCCGCGCACACGGCGGCCGCGGGGCCGTGCGCGAGGCCTGCGAACTTATCATGCAGGCGCAAGGCACGCTCAGCGCCCAACTAGAGGCATATTGCAAATAAGATGGGACGGCTGACCGGCTGGTTTCCCGTCGTGCTGCTGGCCGTCCTCGCAGCGCTCACGTTCTGGCTCGACCGCCAGGTTCAGTCCGGCGACCGCGCGCGCGACGGCAAGCTGCGCCACGATCCGGATTACATCGCGCAGAATCTAGCCGGCACCAACATCGGCCCCGATGGCGTCGCACTCTATACGCTGACCGCAAAGAGCATGGTGCATTATCCCGACGACGATACGACCTACGTCGAGGCGCCCAAGCTCGTGCAGTTTCGGCCCGCCGGCATGACGATCACGGCTACCTCAAAGAACGCGACGCTGTCGAGCAACGGCGACCATGTCTACCTGACAGGCGATGTACGCCTGGTGCGTTCCGCCTATGAAAACAAGAGCGCGTTGACAGTTGAGACCACCTACCTGCATGTCGTGGCCAAAGACAACTTTGCCGAGACCGACCGGCCGGTAAGAATATTCGATGCCAGCACACTAACCACGGCAGTTGGCTTAGAATTCAATACTGAAACCCACATTCTAAAACTCCACTCCAACGTACGGGGTCAGTATGCAAAACCGAAGCGGGCACAGTGATTTGAACGGGTTGCGCCAGCGCGCATCCCAGGCCCGCTGGCGCAGCAAGCTGCTGCTGTGTTGCCTTTTGCTGTGCGCCGTGCCATCCCACGCAGAACGCGCGGACCGCGACAAGCCGGTGAATCTGGAGGCTGACCAGGTGACGGTCGACGATCAAAAACAGGTCGCGACTTTCGTGGGCAACGTGATATTGACGCAAGGCACGCTCAAGATCACGGGAGACCGCATGGTGGTGCAGCAGGACGCCGACGGCTTCAAAGTCGGCACCTCATACGGCAATCTCGCGAGCTTCCGCCAGAAGCGCGAAGGCTACGACGAGTATATCGAGGGCCGGGCGGAGCGCATCGAGTACGACAGCAAGGCCAACAAGGTGCAGATGTTCGAGCGCGCCAATCTCAAGAAGACCAATGACGACGTGCGCGGCAACTATATTTCATACGACGTGACAACCGAGTTTTTCCGCGTTACCGGCGGCGGCGCCAAAGCAGCCACTGCCGCCAATCCGCAGGGCCGCGTGCGAGCGGTGATACAGCCACAGAGCAAGCAGCCGCAGCCCGCGACTAGCGCGGCGCCGCTCGCGCTCAAGCCCGCCGCCGAAGTTGAAAATCCGCGCGACACCCCCGGCACGCAGCGTTGAGTGCGCAGCCACGCACTGCGGCCGCTGAAGCGCCCACCCTGCGATCATGAGCGAACTCAAGGCTGATCAGCTCAACAAGCGCTATAAATCGCGCGTCGTGGTAAAGGATGTTTCCCTCGAGGTCCGCAGCGGAGAAGTCATCGGCCTGCTCGGCCCCAACGGGGCCGGCAAGACGACGTGCTTTTACATGATGGTCGGCCTGGTACCGCTGGATGGCGGCGAGATATTCCTCGACCAGAAGCGCCTCACCCACATGCCGATCCACCGGCGCGCGCGGCTGGGGCTGTCCTACCTGCCCCAGGAAGCCTCGATTTTCAGGCGCATGACGGTAGCCGAGAACATCCGCGCGATACTCGAACTGCAGAAGCTCGACGAAGCGCAGATCAGCTCGCGGCTGGATGAACTGCTCGAAGATCTGCACGTCAGCCACCTGCGCGACAATCCGGCGATCAGTTTGTCCGGGGGCGAGCGGCGGCGGGTGGAAATTGCGCGCGCGCTTGCCACCGATCCACGCTTCATCCTGCTCGACGAGCCGTTTGCGGGGGTCGACCCGATCGCCGTCCTCGACATCCAGAAGATCATCAGCTTCCTGAAGCAGCGCGACATCGGTGTGCTGATCACGGATCACAACGTGCGCGAGACCCTCGGCATCTGCGATCGCGCCTACATCATAAACGAGGGGATGGTGCTCGCTTACGGCACCCCAGACGAAATCGTTTATAATGAAAGCGTGAGGAAAGTCTATCTTGGGGAGCATTTCCGCCTGTAAGGCGGCCGGGCAGCAACCGCCGGCACCGCGATGGGACGTCCATCGATCGCGATCGCCAACGCCAGACTTCTTTCATCATGATGAAGCACTCGCTCCAACTCCGGCTATCGCAGCACCTGACGCTCACCCCGCAGTTGCAGCAGTCGATCAGGCTACTGCAGCTCTCGACGCTGGAGCTCGATCAGGAGATCGAGAAGTTTCTTCAGGACAATCCTTTGCTCGAGCGCGAAGACGACGCACGCGCAGAAGGGATTGACGCGCCTCCAGCCGGAGCCGTGGATTACGCCCCCAGCGCCCCCGTTTCGAGCAGCAGCACCGAGACGGCAAGCGACACGGACGGCGATATGCGCAACGCGGGCTCCGATAGCGCCGCGGGCTACGAGGAAGAATCCCGCTACGCGTCTGCGCCCAACCGCGATGACAACGACGAAGCGCAGTATCCTCAGGTCGCCGCTGAAACAGAGTCGCTGCGCGAGCACCTGCTTGCCCAGCTGTCGGTCACCAACATCGGGGTGCGCGAGCAGCGCCTGGTCGAGCTGCTGATCGACTCTCTGGATGAGAACGGCTACCTGCAGCAAGACCTGGAAGAGCTCGCGGGCATCCTGCCGCCGGAACTGGAGGTAGGGATCGATGAACTGCACCTTGCGCTCACCTACCTGCAGCACCTGGAGCCTGCAGGCATCGGCGCCCGCAATCTCGGCGAATGCCTGAGGCTGCAGCTCGACGCATTGCCGGAAACCACCCGCTACCGTGCGCATGCGCTGAACATCGTCGTGCACCATCTGGACGCGCTTGCGGCCCGCGACTACAACAAGCTGAAGAAGCTGCTGCATTGCGAGGACGAAGTCCTGCGTGGCGTGAAAAACCTGATCACCGGACTCAACCCGCGCCCGGGCGCCAGCTATTTCTCCGGCGATACCCGCTACATCATCCCCGACGTCATCGTCAAGAAGACCAAGGGCGAGTGGGTTGCTGCGCTCAATCCCGACGCCATGCCGCGGCTGCGCATCAATCAGATGTATGCCAATATCCTGCAGCGCAACCGCGACAGCGGGCACCAGCAGCTCGCGAGCCAACTACAGGAAGCGCGCTGGCTCATCAAGAACGTGCAGCAGCGCTTCGACACCATATTGCGCGTCTCGCAGGCCATCGTCGAGCGCCAGCGGCATTTTCTGGAACACGGAGAAGTCGCCATGCGGCCGCTGGTGCTGCGCGAAATCGCCGATACTCTCACCCTGCACGAGTCTACGGTGTCGCGCGTCACGACGCAGAAATTCATGTCGACGCCGCGCGGAATTTTCGAGCTCAAATATTTCTTCGGCAGCCACGTGACGACGCACACCGGCGGCGCCGCATCGAGCACTGCGATCCGCGCGCTGATCAAGCAGCTGGTGAGTTCGGAGAACGCAAAGAAACCGCTTTCGGACAGCCAGATCTCGGAGATATTGAGTCAGCAGGGCATGGTGGTCGCACGGCGCACGGTGGCAAAATACCGGGAGTCGATGCGAATACTTCCAGTCAATCTGCGCAAATCGATTTGATGCAGCAGCAAGCGGGCGCCACTGCGCCCGCCTAACAAGCCAGGAGAGTTCATGAATCTACATCTAAGCGCACATCATCTGGAAATCACGCCGGCGATCCGCGAATACGTCACCGGCAAAATGGAGCGTATCGGCCGTCATTTCGACCACGTGATCGATGCCAATGTCCTGCTGTCTGTGGAAAAGCTCGAACATCGGGTGGAAGTGAACGTCCATCTGCGGGGCAAGGACATTTTCGTGGAAAGCTCCGGCGCCGACATGTACGCCGCAATCGACGCCGTCATCGACAAACTCGACCGCCAGATCATCAAGCACAAGGAAAAGAGCGTCGAGCACCGTGGCGCCGAGCACCGCGGCACCCAGGGCACCGAAGACTGAAATGTAGTAGCGGCGCGCATACGCGATGCCAACCATACACGGCTGAACCAGATGAATCTCATAGCCCAACTCGTTCCGCTTGAGAACATACTGCTCGACCTGGACGTCGGCAGCAAGAAGCGCGTATTCGAGCAAGCCGGCCTGCTGTTCGAGAATCAGAACAACATCGCACGTGGCCTGGTTTTCGACAGCCTGTTTGCGCGCGAGAAACTGGGATCGACCGGCCTCGGCCAGGGCATCGCTATTCCGCATGGACGCATCAAGTCGCTGCGCCAGGCGGTAGGCGCAATGATCCGGCTGCGCGAGGCGATCCCCTTCGATGCTCCCGATGGCAAGCCCGTCAGCCTGATCTTCGTGCTGCTGGTGCCGGAACGCGCGACCGACGAGCACCTGCGCATCCTGAGCGAACTCGCGCAGATGTTCAGCGAACCGGCGTTTCGCGAGCAACTGCTGCACGCCCCCACCCCCGAGGCCGCACGCCGGCTGATTAGCGAATGGCAACCCCATGCAGAGAATCAGCGTAGCCCAGCTGTTTGAGGACAACCGGGAGAAATTGGGCCTCCTGTGGATCGCCGGGCGCGATGGCGGCATCCGGCAGCTCGACACCTCGAGCCTCAGGGGCCTGCACGAAGGCCTGATCGGGCACCTCAACTTCATCCATCCGAACTGGATCCAGGTGTTCGCGCGCCCGGAGCTGGAGTACCTTGAGCGCCTCGAGCCGGCGCAGCGCCTGCAGATGCTACAGCCGCTGGTGGAGACCGGCCTCGCATGCATGATCGTCGCAGGCGATGAAGGCGTCCCTGCGCATCTGGCAGCCCTGGCCGACGAGATGCATGTCGCGCTCTTCACCTCGCCGCGCGAAAGCCTGGAAATGATGTCGCTGCTGCGCCCCTATCTGGCGCGCGCCCTCGGCGAATCCACCACCGTGCACGGCGTGGTCCTCGACGTGCTCGGCGTCGGGGTCATGATCACCGGCGACAGCGGAGTCGGCAAGAGCGAGCTCGCGCTCGAATTGATCAGCCGCGGAAGCGGGTTCATCGCCGACGACGTGATTGAGCTGCATCGCCTGGGACCGGAGACGCTGGAAGCCTCGTGCCCGCCGATGTTGCGCGATTTTCTCGAAGTGCGCGGTCTGGGCGTGCTCAACATTCGGACTATCTTCGGCGAATCGTCGCTGCGGCCGCGCAAGAACCTCAATCTGATCGTGAATCTGGAAAAGCCCGGCGGGGCGGACACCAGCTACGTAGAGCGGCTCCCGCTCAAACCGGGGAGAGAGGAAATCATGGGCGTGCGGGTAAGCAAGGTCACCATCCCCGTCGCAGCCGGTCGCAATCTTGCGGTGCTGGTCGAAGCGGCGGTGCGCAACTACGTGCTGCAGATGCGGGGCATGGACAGCACGCGCGAATTCATCGCACGCCAGGCGCAGCAAATCGCAAAGGATGAATAACGGGCGCGGCATCACTGCCGGCAAACTGGCGCAGCTCTGACAGAGGATCTGACACCGAAGTCATCTGGTATAGTATCTAAGATGCGTCTCATCATCATCACCGGTCTTTCCGGATCCGGAAAAAGCGTAGCGCTCAAGGCGCTCGAGGACGGCGCGTACTACACCACCGACAATCTGCCGGCGAAGCTGCTGCCCGAGATGGTGGATTTTCTGAGCGCGGCCGGCTACAACCGCGTGGCGGTCAGCATCGACGCGCGCAGCGGAGATACGCTGAACCAGCTGCCGCAGCAGGTGCGCGACCTCAAGGCGCGCGACATCGACGTGCGGGTGCTGTTTCTAGACGCCAAGGACGACACCCTGCTCAAGCGCTATTCCGAAACCCGGCGCCGCCATCCCCTGAGCAACTCCGACCTCACAGTCGCGGAATGCATCGCGCGCGAACGCGAACTGCTCGCCGAGATCGGCAGCATGTCGCACCACATGGACACCAGCGACATCCGGCCCAACGCGCTGCGCGCCTGGGTCAAGCACATGGTCGAGTTCGATCTGTCGGAGATGACCCTGCTGTTCGAGTCGTTCGGATACAAGCACGGCATTCCGCTCGACGCCGATTTCGTATTCGACGTGCGCTGCCTGCCCAACCCGTACTACGATCCGCTGCTGCGGCCGCTCACCGGCAGGGATCAGGAGGTAATCGCCTTTCTGGACGCAGACAGCAACGTGACGCAGATGCTCGGCGACATACGCAGCTTCGTGGAGCGCTGGCTGCCTTGCTTCGTTGCCGACCACCGCAGCTATGTGACGGTGGCGATCGGCTGCACCGGTGGCAAACACCGCTCGGTGTACTTCGTCGACCAGCTTGCCCGCTATTTCGGCGAGTACCAGCGCGTGCTGGTGCGGCATCGCGAACTCGACGTAAACGAGTAGCCGCGCGAGCAGGCGCGGTCCGCGACCGCGCTTCAGGCGTCCGCTGCGCTCCGGAACCTAGACAGATTTTCCGCGGGGGTCGGCGCGTTGCACTTCCGCGCCCGGCTGCGCGCCGGTGTCGTCCGCACCGCCCTCGAACTCCCCGGCATAGCAGGGCGGCGAACTGTAGCTGCGCTCGTGCAATTGCCTGCGCGGCAGGCCGCGCGCATCGCACAGCGCGCGAGCGCGCGATTCACACGCCGCGGCATCGATGCGCGTCAGCACGCCACCGATTGGCGCATGCAACCCAGCTTCGGTCACGATGAAGTCCATCGCGATGTCGTGCGCCTGCGGCCGGATCGTCGCAAGCCGCGCCAGCTCGAAGCCCACCCCGATCGCGAGCGGCTGCGGACGCATCGCCGCGAGCGTCGCGTCGAAGTAGCCGCCGCCGTAACCGAGGCGATAGCCCTGCTCATCAAAGCCGTTGAGCGGCACCAGCAGCGCATCCGGCACCACGATCTCAGTACCCGTGGGCGACGGAATGCCCCACACACCGGGCGTCATTGCAGCACCCGGCCACCACTTCCTGAAGCACAGCGGGCTGCCCTTGGCGACGACTTTCGGAAGTGCGGCAATCGCCGCCAGCGCGCGAAAACTGCGGATCGTGAAACGCGCGTCGAACTCGCTCTTGAATGGCCAGCAGAAGCCGATCACCATGCCGGCAAGCATGGGAAATCCGGCCTCGATCGCAGCCGTGATCGCTGTGCTCGAGGCCTGCCGCGCGCCGCATGTGGCCGCCTCGCGGCGCGCGATCAACAGAGCGCGTTGATCCTTGCGCCAGGCGTTGACCTGCGCCCAGTCTGTGTCCGCGCTCATGCGCGCTGTTTCTTCCGAAGCCTCATGGTGCTCATGATGCAGCAGGCGCGCGTTTGCGGCAAGCGCCTAGATCCCAGAGAGCGCGCAAGGCTGCGCTCAAAATGTGCGGACCCTAAGTTCGATGCCTGCCAGAGGAACCCAGAGCGGCGATGATCTTGCGCACCGGAGTCGGAATTGCGGCGACCAGCGCGTCCGCGATCGGCAGCCAGACCGCACCCGGAGACGCGGCACGCGGCAACAGCGACGCCACCGCAATGCGCTGCGGTTCGATCTCGAGCCTGAAATGTGTGAAGCTGTGCGCGATGGGTGCGAGCGCCGCGTGCTTGGATATCCTTGCGCCATAACGCTGCGCGCACAACTCGGCCAGATTCGCATCCGGCCCGGCTTCAGGCAGACTCCACAGACCGCCCCAGATTCCGGTGGGCGGGCGTTTTTCGAGCAGCACCGAGCCCGCATGCAGCAGCACCAGCATGCGCGTGTAGCGCTGCGGCAATTTCTTGCGCGGACGCGGCGCCGGAATTTCACCGGTCTTGCCGCGCCTGCGCGCATCGCATGTCAGCGCCACCGGACACGCGTCGCAGCGCGGAGCGCCGCGCACGCACACCGCATTCCCGAGGTCCATCAATCCCTGCGTATAAGCTTCGATACTGCGCGAGGGCAGCTCGGCCAATGCGCTGCTCCACAGTTTCGCCTCCACCTTGGCATCGCCGGGATAGCCCGCGATGCCGAACTGGCGCGCAAGCAGGCGCTTGACGTTGCCGTCGAGGATGGCGTGCTGCGCCCCGTGCGCGAACACGCAGATCGCCGCTGCCGTGGAAGGTCCGATCCCCGGCAGTTCGAGCACTTCAGCGTAGTCCGCCGGAAAGCAGCCGCGATGTTGCGCGACGATGTGCTGCGCAGCGCGATGCAGATTGCGCCCGCGCGAGTAATACCCGAGCCCGCTCCACACTGCGAGCACCTCGTCCTGAGTGGCTGCTGCCAGGGATCTGAGATGCGGAAAGCGCGCGAGAAAGCGCTGGTAATATGCGATCACCGTCGCCACCTGGGTCTGCTGCAGCATGATTTCGGAGAGCCAGATGCGGTACGGATCGCGCGTGTTCTGCCACGGCAAATCGTGGCGGCCGTGGACGCGTTGCCAGCGCACGACCCGGGCCGCGAAGCCGGGCGCGCTCATGAATCGAACCGCCGGGCGCGCGCGGCTACTCCAGTGCAAACCAAGCGACGGCGTTCCGGTAAGCAACCTTTTCCGCGACCGCCGGGCTCAGGTTTGCGAGCAGCCCGAAGCGGATGTTCCTGACCGTCGCCTCATAGTCGCCCCAACTCTGCACATCGTCTACGCCCACCGTGAAGCGGTCGGGATAGTCCTCGATCAATTGCATCCAGTCGCTGCGCAGCGCGCTATCGAATACCGTGCGGTCGATGGCGCGGCCCTTCAGTTGCGGTGGGCTGCGATAAGAGAGGTCGCAGTAGACATTGGGATTTTTTTCCAGCAGTTCGCGCATCGCGGAGGCGCTGGCGAAACTGCCGCAATGGGACAGTATCAGCCGCGCATTGCGGTTCGATTCCGCCAGTTGCTGAAACTCACGGGCCGTGTCGTCGTCCCACTGCGCATGCAGGTTGAGCGGCCGCCCGTACTTGGCCGCGAGATCGAGCAGCGCCTTGAGCGTGGGCGCGTGGGCATCGATCTTGTGATAGACGATTTGGTTTGCGGCGGACTGCAGCGTGTTCACGTGAATCTCGCTGATCGCGCGGGCGCCGTTGTCGCGCAGATCGGTCTCGACGCTGGCCAGCATTTGCTTGAACAGAGGACCGCCGGCGTTCTCTAGTGCCTCCACGCTGTCCTGCCGCTTGATGGCCAGCCATTGCACCTGCCCGGTAGAGCGGATGTAACGGCGACCGAGGGCGGCAATCGCCTGCATGTCCCTCACCGGTGGCCCTACTGCAGCAGCGCCTCCAGCCCAGCGTATGCCGTTGCGGTCCATGTAGCCGATGACCTGCGCGATGTCCATCCATGGCATCACGTGGAAGTGCGCATCGGCCAGCGGCATCGTCTTAGCTGCTTCGGGACCCAGCACGCTGTCCGCTGCGCGGCTTGCCGGCGCCGCAAACCCCACTGCGGCAATGCACGCCAGAATCCGCGCCCCTCGCCCCGCCCATCCGTTCCTCATCCGCCAGCTCCTAGAGAATTGCGCGGCCGCCTCAGCCAGCCTCCGCCCACCCCGCCGCAAATCAATGTGCACTTCCGCGACCGTGCGCATGCGCACTTGCGATCTACGGAGCAGAACAAGGAGAAGCTGGAGCGGGTGAAGGGAATCGAACCCTCGTCTTAAGCTTGGGAAGCTTTCGTTCTACCATTGAACTACACCCGCGGCAGGTGCCGATTCTATAGGGGGAGCGTGCCATGTTGCAAATCCTAGCCTGATTGCAATCCGCAGCGGCGGCGGACAGCGGTCAGATTTTCGACCCGTGAGCACGCTCAAGTATGAAACTATGCCCCGTTAGCACCGCGCGCACAGCCTGGTGAGTCCCTGCATCGATGACAGGAAGCATGCGACATAGTGGCGGACGATGAAGCCGATGTTACCGCG
Source organism: uncultured beta proteobacterium (assembly GCA_903905655.1). Lineage (GTDB taxonomy): Bacteria > Pseudomonadota > Gammaproteobacteria > Burkholderiales > SG8-41 > PALSA-1004. Next base: position 34,992 of record CAIVHG010000083.1, read on the forward strand.
AGTCTGTACGCGGAAGGCGCGCCCCCGGCATGCTCGTGACATGGCGCGAATTTCGCTACATCAAGCACACAGCGTGCCCCAGATGCACATCCGCCCCGTCGTTGTGATTGCGCATTGCCCTTGTGCTAGAATGCCCGACGGTTACTGTCAACAATAACGTTTGAAAGGAGCGGACTTTATGGGAGCAATATTTCAATCGCTGGGACGCACCGTCGTAGCAGGCATCGTTCTCCTGATCGCGATCATCGTTGCGGTTAAAGCGATGTCGCTCGGTGGCGTAAACCTGGGTGACCACAGCTGGTGGGCATTTTTCGATCGCTGGCTGCACGTGGTTTCCGGAGTGATGTGGATCGGCCTGCTCTGGTACTTCAATTTCGTGCAAACGCCCTCCATGCCGAAGATCCCGGATGATCAGAAACCAGCCATCACCAAGGTGATCGCGCCCAGAGCACTGTTCTGGTTCCGCTGGTCCGCGCTTGCCACGGTCGTCACGGGTCTGATCCTGGCCAGCATGACCGGCTACCTCGGTGACGCGCTGATGCTCAAAAAAGGCGTGCACGCCATCGGCATCGGCATGTGGCTCGCGCTGGTGATGGCATTCAACGTCTGGTTCATCATCTGGCCCAACCAGAAGAAAGCCCTTGGAATCGTGCAGGTCCCCCCTGAAGAAAAAGCGGCGGCGGCCAAGATGGCAGGCATGGCGTCGCGCTTCAACACCATGTTCTCCATTCCCATGCTGTTCTGCATGGTCGCACAGCAAAACGCCGGACTCGCCGGAATGTAAATAGATCCAGGCCAGCAAGCGCCGGCTTCGGACACAAAAACGCGCGGCATTGCCGCGCGTTTTTTATTGCGCCGGTGGTACTTTGTCGAGCCCGTCCACCTTTGCGCCCGCCCTGATGCCGCGCTTGGCGAACCAGCCCTGATTCATTTCCAGCGCATATTGCGCCGGCTTCAAGGAAGGATGGGGATCGGTGGTGAGCGGCTTCATGTCAGCGATGTTGACGATGATGCCGTGCTCGTCGATGAAGGCGATGCTCAGTGGTATGTAGGTGTTCATCATCCAGAAATTCTGGACCGATGGATAAGGAAAGACGAACAGCATGCCCCGGCTCTCCGGCATTATGCGCCGATGCATGAGCCCGACGGTGCGCGTCGCATCGCTGGCAGCCACTTCAACAGTGAACTTTTGGCTGTTGATCTGCAGCTGCATCTCGGGCAGCACAGGGCCGTCGGCCGCACGCGCGCTGCAGGCGCAGAGGAAGAGTATGAGCAGCAGCTTTTTCATGCCGGATTCCTTTCCTAAAATATTTAGCCCTGCCTCAGGCAGTTCGCCCACAGCCAGTCTGCAATCGCGTCGAGTATCGCACCCACTTCCCCGATCGCCGGCAGCAGCGTGATGTTGCAGCCGCGATGCTCGGCGCGTATCCCTTCCAGAATGCGCGGCACGTCCTGCTTGAGGTGGCCGCCCTGCGCCATGAAGAGCGGCGCCACCACGATGCGCTCGTGGCCTGCGCCCGCGAGACGGGCGATTGCGTCTGCCAGCGACGGCTGCATGATCTCCAGAAACGCAAGTTCCACCACCGCGCCGGGGCGGCGCTCCACGAGCAGGCGCCTGATGTTGTGGAACGGCTCGGCCCATTGCGGGTCGCGCGCTCCATGCGCGAACAGGACCAGTGCCGGAGCTTCGCTGCTGGCGGTCGAACGAGCGGCTTTAGACATTTACAGTTCCAGACTGCACACCCGACATCAATGCTTGCCAGTGCTGCCGAAACCGCCCGCACCGCGCATGCTTTGCGAGAATTCCTCGACCACATGCAATTCCACCTGCACAACCGGCACCACCACGAGCTGCGCGAGCCGCTCCATGGGATTCAACACGAACGCGCTGGCGCCGCGGTTCCAGGTAGAGACGAAGATCTGTCCCTGATAATCCGAATCGATGAGACCGACCAGATTGCCGAGCACGATGCCGTGCTTGTGGCCGAGTCCGGAGCGCGGCAATATCACCGCCGCCAGCCCCGGGTCGGCCAAATGGATTGCAATGCCGGTCGGTACCAGCTCGGTCTGCCCTGGTTCCAGCGTGATTGGGTGATCTATGCAGGCGCGCAAGTCCAGACCTGCCGAGCCGGTCGTCGCATATTGAGGCAACAGCTCGCGCATGCGCGGATCGAGTATTTTGACGTCGAGTTTTTTCATAGTGGCTTGAGGTTCAGGTGTGCCGATTTACGGACAATCAGCTTGGTGCGCGCGCCTGCGCATGCGTTCCGTGGATCGACGGTTGGTTCAAGATTTTTGAGTTGCGCGGTAGCGCGCGGCAATGTATGCGATGAGGCTGCGGGCGAGCGCAGTCTTGGCGGCGCGCGGCAGCACGTGAATGCCATCGTCGTCAAGCAGCGTGAGCTCGTTGTCGTCGGCGCCGAGCGCCTCATGCGCGAGATTGGCAACCAGCAGGGGAATTTTCTTGCGGCGGCGCTTTTCCTCCGCGTACTGCACCAGGTTGTCCGTCTCCGCGGCAAAGCCTACGCAAAAAGGCGGGCGTGGCCGCGCCGCAACCCACGACAGGATGTCCGGATTGGGCAAGAGCTTCAGGGTCAGGGTATCCTCTGACTTCTTGATCTTGTTCTTCCGGGGAGCATCGACGCGATAGTCGGCCACCGCTGCAACGCTGATGAATATGTCCGCGCGCTCTACATGCTTTTGAACTGCAGAGTACATTTCGGCTGCAGTCTCCACGCGCTCAATGCACGCGGCAGCCGGCGGATCGAGCGCGGTCGGCCCTGATATCAGGGTGACTTCGGCGCCCGCCGCGAGCGCGGCGCGCGCGATCGCGTAGCCCATCTTGCCGGAACTGCGGTTGGTGATGCCGCGCACTGCATCGATCGGCTCGAAGGTGGGGCCGGCGGTGATCAGGATGCGCGTCCCGTCGAACAGCCGCGGTTCAACAAGGGCGCAAAGTTCCGCATGGATCTCAGAAGCTTCGAGCATGCGGCCCGCGCCCACCTCGCCGCAGGCCTGTGCTCCGCTTGCGGGACCCAGGATGGAAATGCCATCGCGCGCGAGCTGCGCGACGTTGCGCTGCGTCGCAGGGTTGCCCCACATCTCGCGGTTCATCGCGGGTGCGACCGCCAGCCGGCAGCCGCCGCGCGAACGCGCGAGGCACAAGGTCGAGAGCAGATCGTCGGCAAAACCCTGCGCGAGCTTGGCTAGAAAATCCGCAGACGCAGGCGCCACCACGATCATGTCGGCTGCGCGCGTCAGCGAAATATGCGCCATGTTGTCTGGCGCCCGGGCATCCCACATGTCGGTATATACCGGCTTGCCCGAGAGCGCCTGCATGGTTGCAGGCGTGATGAAGCCGCACGCCGCCTGCGTCATCACGACCTGCACGTCCGCACCATCCTTGATCAACAGGCGCAACAACTCCGCGGCCTTGTAGGCAGCGATGCCGCCGGTCACGCCCAGCACGATGCGCTTTTGCTGCAAATCCGCCATGGAGCCTGTTCTCCGAAAACCGCTAATGTCCTGAGTCTTTATAGAGTGTAAACCAAATCGCCGCGTGCAGACACGATTGCGCGCAACCAGTGCGCCGCCAGCATAGCGGTACTCGCGTGTTACTCGTCGCGGATGTCGAGCGCTTTGATCAGCTTGCCCATGATAGCGATGTCCGACCTGACTGCACTCGTCAGCACCTCGGGCGGGCCGCCGGCCACGTCGAAACCGAGCTTCTCCAGGCTTTCCTTCACTGCGGGCCGGTTCAGCACCTGCCCGATCTCGCGGTTCAGCCTCGCAACCACTGCGGCCGGCGTTTTGGCCGGCACGAAAAGACCCGTGACCGCTGTCACCCGGTAGTCCGGCAGCCCGGCACTCGCCACTGTCGGCAAATTCGGGACGCGGGTGAAGGCTGCGGACTGGTGATGGCCAGCGCCTTTACGCGGCCTATCCGTACGTGCCAGGTGACTGATGACGCGCCGGGAAACATGAGCTGCACTTCGCCGCTCATCAGCGCGTTGAGCGCGGAAACGATGCCCTTATAAGAAATGCGCACGACGTTGATGTGCGCCAAGGACTTGAATAGCTCGGCTGAGAGGTGGTTCACCGTGCCGGTGGCTGCGGACGAGTAGTTGAGCTCCCCCGGCCGTGCTCTGGCGAGCGCGATCAACTCCTTCACCGAGCGCACTGGCAAAGAAGGATGCACGGCGAGCACGCTGTATTGCCGCGTCGCGAGCACAATGGGCGCGAAGTCCCGCTCGACATCGTAGCCCACGTTGCTGCGCATCAGCGGCAGGAGCCAAAAGGTGTTGCCGTAGTAGAGCAGCGTGTGACCGTCCGCGGGAGACTTTGCAACGGCTTCTCCGGCAAGCGAGCCGCCGCCGCGATTCTCTACGATGACGGGCTGGCCCATGCTCGCCGTCAGGTTCTGTGCAATGAGCCGGATCGCCGCGTCATTTCCGCCGCCGGCTTCCGAGGCGAGAATGCGTATAGGCCTGGTTGGAAACTCGGGCGCAGCGGCCTGTGCCGTGCCGTGCCGTGCACGCACGCGGCAACCGGCACTACTGCCAGCGCAGCGTATAACCGATTGCGTTTCATTTCGCTATTCACTTTAATCATCCCGAATGCCGAGTTCCTTGATCAACGCACCCAGAACATTGACTTCGGTCCTGACGGTGTCTGCGAGGACTTGTGCCGTGCTTCCTACCGTCTCGATTCCCGCGTCCATCATGCGCTGCCGTACTTCCGCGTGCGCAAGAATTCTGACGGCTTCCTGATTGATGCGCGCGATCACTGCGGCAGGGTTACGCGATGGGGCGAAAATGCCCCAGGTGGAGCGAAACTCATAGCCGGGCAGGCCGGTTTCCGCAATTGTCGGCAGGCCAGGCGCAAGCCGGGAAGGCTTCATGCTCCCGACGCCCAAGCCGCGCAGCCTTCCGGATTTCATATGCGACATTACGGATCCTGCAGTCGTGACCACGGCCTGCACCTGGTTCGCCATGACCGCGTTCACTGCGGGCGCGGCGCCTTTGTATGGAATGCGCACGATGTTGATTCCCGCCTTCGCCTTGAACAATTCCATGGCCAGATGCGGCACGCTGCCGGGACCGCCCCCGCCGTAATTGAGCACACCTGGGCGCGCTTTCGCCAGCGCGATCAATTCGGCAGCGCTGGTCGCGGCGACCGACGGATGCACGACCAGCACCCCTGGAGACGCGACTGCGAGCGTGATCGGCGCAAAGTCGCGGATCGGATCGTAGCCGATCTTCTCCCTCATTAATGGCGCCAGCCACAGCGTGCTTCCATAGCAGAGAAGCGTGCAGCCGTCGGGTGCGGCACGCGCCGCCATGGTGCCGGTGATGGCGGCGCTGCCGCGATTTTCGACGATCACTGCCTGGCCTAAGGCCGCGGCCAGACCCTGCACAATGATGCGCGTGGCGACATCATTGATGCCGGCGGTCTCACTGGTGATGATGCGCACCGGCTTCGTGGGATAATTTTGAGCGGCGGCGGGAAGCGCCGCGCAGAGCAGCGCGGCCAGCGCGAATTGCCAGGCCCGTTTCATTTCCTCTCCTATATACAAGCTTGCTATACCAGCTTGCGAATTTCCGGATTGCGCGCTCGGCATCCGCCCATCAAGCGATGGCAGCACTGTGGGATAATCGCTGCCTCAAGTCAATAACGAGCAGAGACTGCCATGATCGACATGCACGCGCATGTGAGACCCGCAGAGCTCATCGAAATATTTCGCGCGCACCCGCGCCCGCCGCACATCGTGCGCAATGCCGGTGGTGCAGAAGTCCTGAGGACCAGTTTCGGCGAGCAGCCCATGGAGTCGTTCGACGACGTGGCTGCGTACGTCGAACAGATGGACCGCCTGTGCGTAGAGACCAGCGTCGTCTCCGACCCGGTTGTGTTTCGCTGGAGCGACGCGCAGTCCGACGCGGCTTCGGTGAACCTGTTCCGGCAGGTGAACGCGGTGTACTCGCGCATGTCGGAGAAATAGCCCGGACGCTTCGTGGCATTTGCCGCACTGCCTAGCGGTGACATTGCGCTTGCCGCTTCCGCGCTCGAGCGCGCACTGCTGCTTCCGGGCATCGTCGGCGTGCAGTTCCCCGGCAACGCCTTCCTCACGCGGCAGGATGCGCTAGCCATGCATCCGCTGCTGGAGGCGGCGAATCGCAGCCGCGCCATCGTCTTCATCCACCATGGACCGCGTCCCGGAGATAAATACCCGATCTACGGCCGCCGGGACATCGACAATCCCAGCCCGCGCTATCAGACGCTCGATATGCAGGCGAGCATCTCCTCGATCATGGTCACGCTGTGCCTGACCGACATTCTCGATCCGTACCCCGACCTGCAGGTCTACACGCACAATCTGGGAGGCAACATCGCCTACAAGGTCGAGCGCATGGACCACCGTTCAATCATATTCACGCCGGACGAAGAGCTGCCCTCGGCGCGCTTCCGGCGCTCGAAGGTCATCGTCGACTGCAATTCATTCGGACCGCATGCGATCGAGGCCGCCATCCGGCTGTATGGCGCCGGGCGCATCGTTTGCGGGACCGACGGCACCGCATTCGGCGTGGAGTGGACGACGAATGCGCTGCGCAACGCCGCCATCGACGATGCATCTCGCGCGGGCATCCTCGCGGGCAATGCTCGGTCAATGCTCGCGCAATTCTCTGACGCTGCGCGCCGCGAGTCAGCAGCTGCGTAGATCGATTAGAACGGTCCGGACGCGTTCGCGCGACCTACTGCCTACCGCCGCCACACGCTTTGAAAAAACGCGCAGCGTGAGCATCGTGCATACCCTCGCTTTTTCGGATAACCAATTCGCAGCTTGAGGCGTTAAGCAGGGTAATACCCAGCACGGGGCCGCTTATGTCCATCACTGATTGGCCGGTCGACGACCGGCCGCGCGAAAAGCTGCTGAACAAAGGCCCTTACGCGCTTTCGGACGCAGAGCTGCTGGCGATCTTTCTGCGCACCGGTACGCGGGGCAAGAGCGCGGTAGATCTTGCGCGCGCGCTGCTTACCCGCTTCGGCTCGCTATCGGCGCTGTCGGCAGCGGACGCGCGGCACCTCTGCGGGCAGCCTGGCATCGGGCCCGCCAAGTACGCGCAGCTCCAGGCGGTGATGGAAATGGCGCGCCGCGCGCTCCGGGAGCAGATCGCGCATGGCAGCGCACTCAACTCCGCGGCGGCGGCACGCGACTACCTGCGCCTGAAGCTCGCCGGGCTGCCGCACGAGATTTTCGTCGCCGTGTTTCTGGATGCCCAGCACCGGGTGCTGGCGATCGAGGATCTATTCCGCGGCACGCTGACGCAAACCAGCGTCTACCCGCGGGAGGTCGTGAAACGGGCGCTGGATCACAACGCCGGCGCCGTCATCTTTGCGCACAACCATCCGTCGGGCGTCGCCGAGCCCAGCCATGCCGACGAGGCGCTGACCCAGGCGCTGAAGCAGGCGCTGGCGCTGATCGACGTGCGGGTGCTCGATCACTTCATCGTTGCCGGCAACGGCATGCTGTCGCTGGCCGAGCGCGGGCTGCTGTAGGGGTTCCGCGAGGTGTGCGGCCTTGGAGTTCCTAAAGCCTTGATTGCTCGGCCTTCTGACCCTAAAGAGGCACTTGGTCAAAACACTCAAAATAGTGTAGAATCGCGCCTCTTTCAAGGAATCTGGAGCTACACCATGTCACGGGTGTGTGAAATCACTGGCAAGAAGCCGCAAATGGGGAACAACGTTTCCCACGCCAACAACAAGACGCGCCGCCGCTTCCTGCCCAACCTGCAGTACCGCCGTCTCTGGGTCGAAAGCGAAAACCGCTGGATCCGGATGCGCATCACCCAGAATGCTCTGCGCACCATCGACAAAAAGGGCATCGATGCGGTGCTCGCCGAGATGCGTGCGCGCGGCGAACAGATCTAAGGAGATAAGACATGCGAGACAAGATCAAGCTCGAATCCACGGCCGGCACCGGGCACTTCTACACCACCGCCAAGAACAAGCGCACCACGCCCGACAAGATCGAAATGATGAAATTCGACCCCGTCGCGCGCAAACACGTGCTCTACAAGGAAACGAAGATCAAGTAAGCGCGCTGTAGCAGCGCCAGCAAAAAAGCCCGCACACAGCGGGCTTTTTTATTGGCGCTGCCGCTGCTTAACTAGGTCGCCCGCAGCACGTAGCAGCGCAGACGTTTCGAGAAATCCCGCAGGGCAACGATTCCGCTCGCCTCGGCGCGATGACACCAGTCTTCGAGCTGGTGCACCAACTGCTCCTTGGTCGCGGTCGAACGCGCCCACACCGCAACCAAATCCCGGCGCATCGAACAAACGGTGTCGAGCACGCTGCTGTGGCGCTGCATCTCACGCATGCGCTCGAGTTCGGGCGCGCTCAGATGCTGCTCGTCGCTATGCAGCCAGCGCTTGACGAGGCGACGATCAGCCAGCACCGCGCGCGCCTTGAGATGGCGAATTTCCTCAGCGCAGGTGCGCTTGACCGAAACCGCGTAACGCGCGAGCACATCGTAACGATGTGCGATGACCGCCTGCAATGTATCCGCATCGCATTGTGACTTGCGCTCGAGCTTGATCCTGGGCGCGACCCGCTTTACCTGCGCGAGCCCGACGAACGCCAGCAGGCGGATATAAATCCAGCCAATATCGAGTTCCCACCACTGGCTCGAAAGCCGCGCCGAGGAGGCGTAGGCATGATGATTATTGTGCAGTTCCTCGCCGCCGATGATGATGCCCCACGGCACGATATTGCGGCTCGCATCCCCGGTCTGGAATTTACGATAACCCCAGTAGTGCCCGATGCCGTTTACGATGCCCGCGGCAAAAATCGGAATCCACATCATCTGCACCGCCCAGATCGTGATGCCGATGAATCCGAACAGCGCAACATTGACGACCATCATCAGCGAGACGCCTAGCAGCGAGTGCCGGGTATAAAGGTTGCGTTCTATCCAGTCTTCGGGCGTGCCCTGCCCGAAGCGCTCCTGGATCTCGTGATTGCGGCCCGCCTGTTTATAGAGCTCGGCGCCCTGCCAAAATACCGTCCCGATCCCGCGCACCACCGGACTGTGAGGATCGTCAGCCGTCTCGCAATACGCGTGATGCTTGCGATGCACGGCGGTCCACTCCTTGGTCACCATGCCGGTCGTCAGCCACAGCCAGAAGCGAAAGAAATGGCTGACCAGCGGATGCAGTTCCAGCGCACGGTGCGCCGAATGGCGGTGCAGGTAAATCGTAACCGCGGCAATGGTGATGTGGGTAAAGCCCAGCGTGACGGAGACATAGCCCCACCACGGCAATTGCAATAAACCCGAGTACACGCCTGAAAACATATTGCACCTCATAGGTAGCATTGCGGCGAAGTGTACCGAAAAGCCGCTAGCTAGCATAGCGCTATTTCGGGACGGTATTGCGGAGGCTGCAGAGCGCTGTCTCCGCCCGTGAATACCGCTAATGCGGCAACGGAATGGCGTGGGCGCGGTGCTGCTCCCAGTTGCGCCGGTAAGCCTCGCACAAAACGGGGTTGTCGCGCAGCACCAACACATTCTCGGCATTTCGAAATTGCGCCGCCTGGGTGAAATTGTAGCTGCCGGTGATGACCGCGCAGCGCGCATTGCGGGGATCGATCAGCATGATCTTGTTGTGCGCGAGCGCGTGCTCGCTATCAAGCAGCACGCTGACGCCCGCACGCGCGACCACCGGCACCATGCCGCGCACGTCCTGCGCTGCCTGCTCGCGATCGGCGACGACCGTGACCTCGACTCCGCGCCGCTGCGCCTTGATCAATGCTTCTGCAATCTGCCGGTGGGTGAAGCTGTAGGCCTGCACCAGCACCTGCTCGCGCGCACCCGCGATGGCATCAATGATCACCTCATCTGCGCGGTCTCCCGGGGTGAACGCGTATTGCACGCTGCCGGCGGCGGGAATCGGCGCCGGCTTCAATGCATATGCGCTGGGCGCGATCAGCGCGGCGCCGATGACGATCGCCGCCACAGCGATGCGATGCACCGCTTGCGGGTACGCGCCGCCGATTTGCATCAGCAGCGCTCCATCACCGCAGCGAAAAAGCCGTCGCATCCGTGGCGATGCGGATAGAGCTCGAGAAAATCACCGGTGTCGAGCGCGATCTGCTGCTCGGCCAGTATATCCCGCGCGGGCTTCAGCACGAACTGCGGGTGCGCGGCGAGAAAGGCCGCGACCACGTCCTGGTTTTCGCAACGCAGCAGGCTGCAGGTCGCGTAGACCAGCCGCCCTCCGGGCTTGAGGAGTGCAGAGGCTGCGTTAAGAATCGACGCCTGCTTGAGCATGAGCTCCGCGACCGAGGCTTCCGATTGCCGCCACTTGAGATCGGGATTGCGGCGCAGCGTGCCCATGCCGCTGCAGGGCGCATCGACCAGCACGCGGTCGATCTTGCCGGCCAGCCGCTTCACCTTGGAGTCGTGCTCGTCGCGCAGCAATTGCGGATACACGTTGGACAACCCGGAGCGCTTGAGCCGGGGTTTGAAGCGGGTGAGCCGCGGCTGCGAGATTTCGTACGCATAGAGACGGCCGAGCGACTGCATGAGCGCGCCCAGGGCGAGCGTCTTGCCGCCCGCCCCCGCGCAGAAATCAATCACCATCTCACGCCGCTTCGGCGCGAGCAGGCAGCAGGCGAGCTGGCTGCTTTCATCCTGCACCTCCACCACGCCACTGGTGTAGAGCGTGTGGCGGTTGAGCGCGGGCTTGCTTTCGAGGCGTATGCCGAATGGGGAATAGGGCGTGGGCCGCGCTGCGATCCCCTCCTGAGCGAACCGCGCCAGCACCGAGCTGCGGCTTGCTAGCAGGGTGTTGACTCTGAGGTCGAGCGGCGCCGCCTGCTGCAGCACGCGCCCCAGTGTGAGGATTTCCTCCCGCGGCATCTGTGCAGCCAGCCGCTCAACCAGCCATTCCGGCAGTTCGGCTGCGACATGGAGAGGCAGCTCGACACCGGGCTGCCGCTTGTGCTCGGCTGCCCATTGCGCATCCGCGCGGCTGACCAGTGGCGCGAGTTCGCGCAGGCTCATGCCCTGCACGCTGTTGAAATAGGCCAACAGCAGGCGCACCGCCGTGTCTGCGCCGGTATGGAATTCGAGCCCGTAGCGATGGCGCAAAACGCCATAAACCGATTCCGCAACCACCCCGCGGTCATGCGGTCCGAGCTCGCGATGAATGCGAAAATAATGCGAGAGCGCCAGATCGGCGGGTTCGCTCATGGGAAGCACGCGCCCCAGTGCGGCGACGGCATGATGCATTTGTGCGGCGATCATTTTCTTCTTAATCCTTACTCACGCGTATATCGGTCACCACCTGCTCGCCCGCAAACTCACCGTCGCGATCGAAGAACATGATGCGCACTGGCAGCAGCCGATAGGCTGGCGCCAGCCACAATTCTATGGTTTCCTGGCCGCGGCCGTGCACCTGCTTTACCGGTAGCGCGCGCAGCGTACCCATCGGGGTATCCAAAGACACTTCGGCGCCGACCTCGAGCTCGTATTGCTCGAGCTTCCAGCCGTTGCTGATCGAAAGTTTTAGGAGGCCGGACGAAAGCGGCATCAGCCCCAGCTGATACATGAAACTCAGCATGTCCTGCGTTCCGGTTGGCAGCGTCAGGCTCTGCCGGGGATCACCGATTGCGGCCTGCATCGCGTTCCAGTTGAAATCAGCCGTCACATCCTCGCTACGCCCCGACCGTACGCGCCGGTTGATGAAGCGCTCCGGCTGCAAACCGCCTGCGGTCAGCTTGCCGCGGCTTTCCGCGCTGATGCGCTGATCGACGAAGATCGCTGCGAGCCCGGTGGTTTCAGAATGGCTGGTCAGTGTATAGCCGTCGTCGGAGAGCTCCCAGGTCTGTACCGTACGTCCAACCTGGAAGCGCTGGCTGCCCAGATAAAGTGCGTAATCGATTTCGCCCTTGCGCGGCAGGCGGCGTGCGACGATCGCTGGCGCGGCCGCGGGTATTGGCTGCTCCACTGCTGCGGGGGCCGGCGCTGCTGCTTCTGCCGCGAGCGGCGGTGGCGCTGCGTCCAGAGCGGCCGGTTGCGCTGATGCTGCGGGCGCAGCCCCTTGTGGCTGAAGAATTTCGATCTGCGCAGCGGGCGCCGAGTACACCAGTGGCGCAGATGCGATCGCGGGCTGAGCAGTGCGCGCGCGGACCTGTCTGACACGGGGCCACTGCACCAATCGCGGCGCAGGCAAGGAAGCCGGCGCGAGCCGTGCGGTGATTACCGTGGAGTCGCGAACGGGCTGCGGCAGATGCAACGGCACGCCGTACAGCATCAGCAGATGCCCCAACAAAGACACGACCAGAAAGCCCGCGAGCCTGCGCATGTGTGCGGTCGCTCCAAGCGTTACTTGAATTCAAGCCGAGTGATCGTCTGCTGAAATCTGGAGCCGTCGTTTTCGATGATCAGGAGCTGCACCGGAAAAAAATTCATTTCCGATGCCAGCCATACTTCGGTCCCGTTCTCTCCGGGATCGCGCTGCTTGGCGAGATGCAGCGTTTCAATTTTTCCCAGCGGCGTATCGAGGCGCTCGCGGCCGACTAGCCGGTAGTGATAGGGCTCGATCTTCCTGCCGTTGGTCATCTGAAATGCGAAGTCCGACAGCCGCTCGGCGGGCAGGTACATGAACTGGTACATCACGGACAGCCGGTCCTGCGTGCCCGCGGCGAGCGCTGCACTTTCGCTGCGGCTCTCGTAGCTCATGCGCAGCTGCCCACGTGCCCAGTCGAAGGCGGCGCTCGAGTTCTTGCTGGCATCATCCTGGCGCGTGTACTCGTACTGCTCGGGGCGCAGCCCGTTCGCAGTTACGTTGCCGCTGCTCTTGCTCTCGAGCCGGGTGCGCAGGAATGCGGCGAGCAGGGGCGTGGGCACGCTCGTGCTCACTACCTGATAACGCGCGCCCGTCACGTGGAACTCCTCTTCGATCAGGCCTATATGCAGCGCGTCCTTGTATAGGTCATAGCTCGCCTTGGCCGATTGCGGGGCCGCGGCGCACGCCATAGACGCTGCGCATAGCGCGAGCCAGGCGCACGCCAGCAAACCTAAGTTCAGGCTTCGCACGCAGGCGAACACAATGCTCCAACGGCATCCTGGGCACGCGCCAAGCGCACCGTGCCGTCGTCTCTGATCTCAAGGCGATCCTCGCAGAACCAGCGCACCGCCTGCGCGTAGATGCGGTGTTCCTCGGCGAGCACGCGCTGCGCGAGCGTATCTTCGGTGTCGTCGTGCGCCACCGGCACCGCAGCCTGCACGATGATCGGGCCGTGATCGAGCGTGGGCGTCACGAAATGCACAGTACAGCCATGCACCCGCACGCCGGCTTCGAGCGCGCGCCGGTGCGTATGCAGGCCGGGAAACACCGGCAACAGCGAGGGATGGATGTTGATAAGCCGCCCCGCATAGCGGCGCACGAAACCGTCGGTCAGAATGCGCATGAAGCCGGCCAGCACCACGAGTTCTGGTTTGAACTCGTCGATCTCTGCAGCGAGCGCCGCATCGAACGCCGCGCGCTCGGCATAGGCGCGGTGATCGACGACACGCGTCGCCACCCCGGATGCGCGCGCGAATTCAAGCCCGGCCGCGCTGCTGTCATTGCTGATCACCGCGGCAACCGTCAGCGGCAGGCGCGCATCGAGGATCGCCTGCATATTGCTGCCGCGGCCCGAGATCAGGATGACGACCTTCTTCATGCGACGTAGGTGTGCGCGCCGTCTGCAGTGCGCGGCTCGATGGCGCCGATGCGATATACGGTTTCTCCGGCCGCCTGCAGCAGCTCGGTGGCAGCAGCCACGTGCTGCTCTGCCACGATCACCACCATGCCGATGCCGCAGTTGAACACGCGCAGCATTTCCGCGCGCGCAATGTTGCCCTGTTGCTGCAGCCACCCAAAAAGCGGAGTCAGCGGCCAGCTGCCTTCCACCAGGCGCGCGGCGAGGTGCGCAGGCAGGATGCGCGGGACGTTGTCGACGATCCCGCCGCCGGTGATGTGCGCGAGCCCCTTCACCGGAAGCTTTGCCATAAGCTGCAGCACCGGCTTCACGTAGATGCGCGTGGGCGCGATGATCAGATCGGCGAGGCTCTGTCCCGCAAGCTGCGTCGAAAGATCGACCTTGTTTTGCGCGATGATGCGCCGGATCAGCGAATAGCCGTTGGAATGCGCGCCGCTCGAAGCCAGCCCCAGCACCGCGTCACCGGCGACGATGGTGCTGCCATCTATGATGGCGCTCTTCTCCACCACGCCGACTGCGAAGCCGGCCAGATCGTATTCGCCGGGCGGGTACATCCCTGGCATCTCTGCCGTCTCGCCGCCTATCAGCGCGCAGCCGGCCTGCTCGCAGCCCGTCGCGATGCCCTTCACGACGCTGGTCGCGGTCGCGACCTCGAGCTTGCCGCAGGCAAAGTAATCGAGGAAGAACAGCGGCTCCGCGCCCTGCACGAGGATGTCGTTGACGCTCATCGCCACCAGGTCGATGCCGACGGTGTCGTGGCGGTCGAGTTCGAACGCGAGCTTGAGCTTGGTGCCCACGCCATCGGTGCCGGAAACGAGCACCGGCTCGCGGTACTTGCCGGGCACGCTGCACAGCGCGCCGAAGCCGCCGATGCCGGCCATCACTTCCGGACGCATCGTCCTCTTGGCAAAGGGCTTGATGTTTTCGACGAGCGCATCGCCAGCGTCGATATCTACTCCGGCATCGCGATAAGTAAGGCTAGTAGGTCTATCAGATTTGGTTACCATGCGCTCTCGGAAGGTAGCTGGAACAGGACAACGGCCAGCGCTGCGGGCACAACTCGGTTAAGATAAGCCTAGACTAAACGCCTCATCGAATTTGCCGAATTTGCCATTTGCCTAATTGCCGCGAGTTGCGAAGAATGCATTCAACTCACTGGCGCCAAATTTTACCCGAAATGCACCGCTACCGCTTCGCTCTCACGCCTGCCGCATGAGACAGATCGCACTGGATATCGCGCCGGCGCCGGCGCCTACGCTGGCTAACTTCGTCGCCGGGCGCAACGCCGAACTGCTGGCGGCGCTGCGTGCCCTGGTGAGCGGCGCCGCCGGCGAACGCTCGTACTACCTGTGGGGCGATGCCGGCAGCGGGCGCAGCCATCTGGTGCGCGCCGTCGTCGCCGCCGCGCGCGCACACGGCAGAACTGCGCTGCTGTGCGCCGATGCAGGCATGCTGCGCGAGGCTCCCGACGATGCCTTGGTCGGGGTTGACGACGTGCACCTGCTGGCCCCTGCCGCGCAGATCGATCTATTTGACCTCTACAACCGCCTGCGCGCGGGCGGCGGCGCGCTGGTGGCGGCCGGCAATGCCGCGCCCGCCCAGCTCGCGCTGCGTGCCGATCTTGCGACGCGCCTCGCCTCCGGCCTCACCTACCGGGTGCATGTGCTGAGCGACGAGGAAAAGAAGACCGCGCTGCTCAATCATGCCGGGGAACGTGGCCTGCCGCTGGCCCCGGCGATCGCCGATTTTCTGCTGGCCCACGCCCGCCGCGACCTGCCCTCGCTGCTGGGGCTGCTCGATGCGCTCGACCGCCACGCGCTGGAAACCCGACGCGCCATCACCATCCCGCTGCTGCGCGAGCTGCTCGACGCGGAAGCCTCCAATCAGAACCGCCCGGAATGACGCCATCATGACCACTGCACCGACTTCCAATCTCGCCTTATTTGATCTCGACAACACGCTGCTCTCTGGCGATAGCGATTTCGAGTGGGCGCAGTTCCTGATCGAGCAGGGTGTGCTCGACCGCGAGCTCTACGAAGCACGCAACGCCGAATTCTACGAGCAGTACAAGGCGGGAACGCTCGACATCCACGAATTCCTCGATTTTCAGCTGCGCCCACTGGCGCGGCATCCGCGCCGCTTGCTCGACGAGTGGCATCGACAGTTCATGCAAAGCAAGATCATTCCCCTCATCCGCCCGCGGGCGCGCGAGCTAATCGAACGCCACCGTGGCGACCTGTGCGCCATCGTCACCGCCACCAACAGCTTCGTGACGACGCCGATTGCGCGGCAATTCGGCATTCCCAACCTGATCGCAACCGAGCCCGCGCACGTGGCGGACGAATACACCGGGGAAGTCAGCGGCACGCCCTGCTTCCGCGAAGGCAAGGTGGCCCGGCTGGACGCGTGGCTGGCGGCCCGCGGACAGCCGTTGGGCAGCTTTGCGCACAGCTGGTTCTACAGCGATTCGCTGAACGACATCGCGCTGCTCTCGCACGTCACGGATCCGGTTGCCGTAGATCCCGACCCGACGCTGCGTGCGCATGCCGAGCGTCTGGGCTGGCCGATCATCAGCCTGATCTAACATCAGACCAGATTTAAGAGCTGAGCTTTGCGGGATCTGAAACTCCAGTTGCGAAACCCGAATATAATAGCCGGCGTTCGCCATCTCATAACTATACTGAAACTGTGAAGCATACTATCCAGGGTGCCATCGCCGTGACCGCAGGCCATTGACCCGATGCTGCGTCGCATACTCGGCAAAGTATTCTCAGGGAAATCGCTGTTCAAGGCAGCCCATCCGCGCGTCATTGCACGCAAAGTCCACGGCATCGAGCGCGACCACATCAGCCGCGGCGCAACCCAGACCTGCGAGACGCTGCAGAAGAGCGGCCACGCGGCCTATGTAGTGGGCGGCGCGGTGCGCGATCTCATGCTCGGGCGCGCTCCCAAGGATTACGACGTCGCGACCAGCGCCAGCCCCGAACAGGTGCGCGCGCTGTTCCGGCGCTCGCGCATTATCGGGCGCCGCTTCCGCCTGGTGCACGTGATGTTCGGAGCTGAGACCATAGAAGTCTCCACCTTTCGCGGCAGCGTCGAAGCCGGCGCCGTGGACAGCAGGCAGGCGACCGATGAACACGGGCGCATCCTGCGCGACAACGTGTTCGGCAGCCTGGAAGACGACGCACGGCGGCGCGATTTCACCGTCAACGCGCTATTCTATGACCCGGTGCGCGAGGAAGTGCTCGATTTTCACAACGGCGCCGCCGACCTCAAGGCAAAGAAGCTGCGCATGATCGGAGAGCCGACCCTGCGCTATCGCGAAGATCCGGTGCGCATGCTGCGCGCGGTGCGGCTGGCGGCAGGACTCGGCCTGGAAATCGAGCACGGCACGCGCAAGCCGATCCGCGCCCTCGCCGAACTGCTGCAAAACGTGCCGCAGGCGCGGGTGTTCGACGAGATGATGAAGCTCCTGCTGTCGGGGCACGCAGCCGAAGCTGTGCGGCGCCTGCGCAAGGAAGGGCTTCATCACGGCCTGATGCCGGTGCTCGACGCGATACTCGAGCAGCCGCTGGGCGAACGTTTCGTCATGAGCGCGCTCGAAAACACCGACCGCCGCGTCAACGCCGACAAACCGGTGTCGCCGGGATTCCTGTTCGCAGCGCTGTTGTGGCACCAGGTGCTGGAAGCATGGAAGAAGGCCACCGCGCGCGGCGTGAAGACCATGCCCGCCCTGTTCGAGGCCATGGATCAGGTGAGCCAGGAGCAGGCCGAGAAGCTCGCCATCCCGCGTCGCTATAGCGCGGACATGAAGGAAATCTGGGCGCTGCAACCGCGCTTCGAAAACCGCTCCGGCCGCCGGCCCTTTACATTGCTCGAACATCCGCGCTTTCGCGCTGCGTTCGATTTTCTGCTGCTGCGCTGCGCGAGCGCGGAGCTCGATCCTGCGCTCGGCAAGTGGTGGCAGAGCTTTCAGGATGCCGATCCGGAGGCCCGCACCGAGATGCTGGTCGCGCCTACGCCCGGGGACGCCAAAAAGCGCCGGCGGCCGCGGCGCAAGAAACGCGTGGCTCCTGCTGCGGACGCAGCACCGACCGGATGAACCGGAGGACGCTGCTTCCAGGCATCCATCATGAGCGATCCGCATTCCGTCGCCGCGTTCATCGCGCTGGGCAGCAATCTCGGGGATGCGGCGGCGCACGTGCGCTCCGGGTTTGCTGCGCTTGCTGCCCTGCCGCGGACGGCCGTCAGCGCGCGCTCCTCTCTGTATCTCAGCGCGCCGGTGGGCTATGCCGATCAGAATGACTTCGTCAATGCGGTGGCCGCGATTGCAACCACGCTCACCCCGCGCGCGCTGCTCGAGGCATTGCTCATGAGCGAGAACCAACACGGCCGCGTGCGCGAATTCCTAAACGCGCCGCGTACGCTCGATCTCGATCTGCTCGTATACGGCGATCTGCAGTTGCACGAACCCGGCCTCACGATCCCGCACCCGCGCATGCACCAGCGCGCGTTCGTGCTGGTGCCGCTGGCTGAAATCGCGCCTGATTGCGTGGTGCCTGGTCGCGGCGCACTGCGCGAACTATTACGCGCGGTCGACCCCGGCACCGTGCGGCGCATCGGACGCTAACGCAAAATCCAATACACTTGACCACGCTCCCCGACAAATACCGCTACATTGCCGTCGAAGGGCCGATCGGCGCCGGCAAGACCACGCTCGCGCGCGCGCTCGCCGAGCGCAGCGGCAGTTCGATACTGCTCGAAGCCCCCGAGGCCAACCCCTTTCTGCCGCGCTTCTATCAGGACCGCGCGCGCTATGCGCTGCCGGTGCAGATGTTCTTTCTGTTCCAGCGGCTGCAGCAGGTGCGCGATCTCGCCCAGACCGATATGTTCAAGCGCGCGACAATTGCGGATTTCATGCTCGACAAGGACCCGCTGTTCGCGCGGCTCACGCTCAACGATGATGAGCTGCGGCTCTATCAGCAGCTCTATGACAGCCTCAAGCCGCCGTCCGCCGTTCCCGACCTCGTCATCTACCTGCAGGCGCCGGCCGAGACCCTGATCGAGCGCGTGCGGCGGCGCGGCCTGGATTACGAGCGCGCCCTCTCGGAGGAGTACCTGGTGCTGCTCGCGGAAAGCTATGCGCGCTTCTTCTATCATTACGAGGCGGCGCCGGTGCTGATCGTGAACTGCGAAAATCTCAATTTTGTTGATTCGACCGACGATTTTGATTTATTGTTGCAACGCATAAATATGATGCGCGGAACGCGCGAATTTTTCAGCCGCGCCGAGTGATGCGCGGCTGGTAGCCGCATACTCGGGCAAGGCGCGCGCTGGCACGCGTCCGCCGCCTAAAGGAGAGGTCATGAGGATCACGCTGGCCGCACTGAACAAGATGAAGCAGGAAGGTGAAAAGATCACCATGCTCACCTGCTACGACGCGAGCTTCGCTTCCGTACTCGACGCTGCCGGCGTCGACACGCTGCTGGTCGGCGATTCCCTCGGCAACGTGGTGCAGGGACATGACTCGACATTGCCGGTGACGATGCGCGACATCGCGTATCACACGGCATGCGTGGCGCGCGGCTCGAAGCGTGCGCTCATCATCGCGGACATGCCGTGGGGCAGCTACCAGGAGAGCCCGGCGCAGGCCTACCAAAACGCAGCGCTGCTGCTCGCGGGCGGCGCGCAGATGGTGAAGCTCGAAGGCGGAGCGACGATGGCGGAGACGATTTCCTTTCTGACCGCGCGCGGCGTGCCGGTGTGCGGGCACCTGGGACTGACGCCACAGTCGGTCCATCAACTGGGCGGCTACCGCGTGCAGGGCAAGACCGAATCGCAGGCGCAGCGCCTGCTGGCCGATGCCAAAATGCTCGAGGATGCCGGCGCCACCATGCTAGTGCTGGAGATGATCCCGGCGCCGCTTGCGCGCGAGGTGACCGTGCAGCTGACAATGCCGACGATCGGCATTGGCGCAGGCGTGGACTGCTCGGGCCAGGTGCTGGTGATCTACGACATGCTCGATATCTATCAGGGCAAGAAGGCGCGCTTCGTCAAGAATTTCATGCACGGCGCGGCGAGCATCCAGGCCGCGGTCGAGACCTATGTGAAGCAGGTGAAGGCCCAGACCTACCCCGGTCCCGAGCATTCGTTTTAGCGCAGCGTCGCTTCAGCATTTGCGCATCCACACGGCGCGCCGCTTGCGCTTGTGGTATAAAAAAGCCAGCCCTTCGAACAAGATCAAAGGCATCTCCCCCCCCACATGGACGTCATCCATTCAGTCGCAGCGTTGCGCGAACGCCTGAAGCGCGAACCCAACAACGTCTTCGTCCCCACGATGGGCAATCTGCACGACGGCCACATCGAGCTCATCAACATCGCCAAGCCGCGTGCCGCTTGCACCGTAGTGAGCATCTTCGTGAACCGGCTGCAGTTCGGTCCGCGCGAAGACTACGACCGCTACCCGCGCACGCTCGAAGCCGACTGCGCC
Organism: uncultured beta proteobacterium; assembly: GCA_903905655.1. GTDB lineage: Bacteria > Pseudomonadota > Gammaproteobacteria > Burkholderiales > SG8-41 > PALSA-1004. The sequence continues at coordinate 55,246 of CAIVHG010000083.1, forward strand.
AAGCTCCTGAATGCCGGAGTCGACGTCGCGTTTGTCCCGGACGAACGCGAGATCTACCCCGAGCCGCAGAACTACCTGGTAGACCCCTCCGACCTGCAGGACATCCTGGACGGCGCAGTGCGGCCGGGCCATTTCCGCGGCGTGGCGACGGTGGTGCTCAAGCTCTTCAACATGGTAGCTCCGCGTGCTGCGATCTTCGGCAAGAAGGACTATCAGCAGTGCCTGATGCTCGCCAACATGGTGCGCCAGCTCGCGCTACCGATCGATCTCATCCTGGCGGAAACGGTGCGCGCTCCGGACGGCCTCGCCTTGTCCTCGCGCAACGCCTACCTCACGCCCGAGGAGCGCAGCGAGGCGCCGCGGCTCTACCAACTGCTAAAGAAAGCGCGCACCGATATCCTGGGCGGCGCACTCGATTATCAACGCATCGAGCTCGATGCGATGGCAACGCTGGCGCGCCAGGGCTGGAAACCCGATTACGTCGCGGTGCGGCGCGCCAACGACCTGCAGGCGCCCGAGCCCGGCGCACCGCGCCTGGTGGTGCTGGCGGCAGCCCGCCTCGGCAAGGCGCGGCTGATCGATAACATCGAGGTGTGAGCGGCAAGACGCATGACAGCGACGGCGGCCCTGAGATCTCGGCCGCCACCCTCGCCTACTATGAAGAGCGCGCCGAGCGCTCCTGGGAGGGCACGCGCAATCACGACGTACGCCAGAACATCTCGACCCTGCTAGCGCACATCGAGGGTGAACCGCCGTATGAGATTTTGGATTTCGGCTGCGGACCTGGGCGCGACCTGAACACCTTCTCCGAGCTGGGTCACCATGCCATCGGACTGGAGGGCACGCAGCGCATGGCGCAGATGGCGCGCGAGTACAGCGGTTGCACGGTGTGGCAGCAGGACTTCCTGCGGCTGACACTTCCCGAGCAGCACTTCGACGGCGTTTATGCGAATGCCGCCCTGTTTCACTTACCGAGCGCGGAACTGCCGCGCGTGCTGAAAGAACTCTGGCAGGCGCTCAAGCCGGGCGGCGTGCTGTTCAGCTCCAACCCGCGCGGTAACAATGAAGAAGGCTGGAACGACGGCCGCTACGGCGTGTATCACGACCTTGAATCATGGCGCCGCTACCTGAGCACCGCGGGTTTCGTAGAGCTCACCCACTACTACCGGCCGGCGGGACTACCGTGCGCGCAACAGCCGTGGCTCGCCAGCGCATGGCGCAAGCCGCGCTGCCCGTAAATCACATCGCATCTCAGCGATCGGACGCGCTGATGAATTCGCCGAGCACCGCGTTCCACGCTCGCGCGAGGTTGCCGCGATCGTAACCGCCGCCGCCGAATCCCATGATGCGCCCGTGGCCCAACTCATTCGCAAGACGGCACAGGCTGCGCGCCGCATGTGCGTGCGCAGCCGTCGTATAGCTCAAGTGCGCCAGCGGGTCTCCGGCAATGCTGTCGGCGCCGCACTGGAACAGGATGAACTCGGGCTTGTGCCGCGTGAGGTGCTCAAGCGCACGCTCCCACTGCTCGTAGAACTCGCGGTCCCCAGCGCCGGGCGCCATCGGTATGTTGAGCTTCGTCCCCTTGGCCGCGCCGCTGCCGCACTCCTCAGCGCCGCCGGTTCCAGGATAAAGGAACGCGCCGTCTTCGTGCAGATCGACGATCGCGAGATCGGGATCGGCTTCGAACGGGTAATACAGTCCGTCGCCGTGATGCACGTCGATGTCGACGTAGGCAACGCGCTTTACACCGTAGAGCGCGCGCAGCGTTTCGATGACGACGGCGCAATCGTTGAACACGCAGAAACCTGCGCCGCGCTCGCGCCGCGCGTGGTGCAGGCCGCCGATCGCCTGAAAGGTGCGGTGGCACTCCCCGCTCATCACCTGCGCGAGGCCAGCCAGCGCCGCCCCCACCACCGATGAGGCGGCTTCAAAGACGCCAAAATAGGCAGGCGTGTCGCCTTGATCGATGCTGCCGTAGCCCTGGAACGAGAGCGCATGGACGCGCTCCACATAATCGCTGGTATGGAAGCGCTCCATCTCGGCGCGCGCTGCCGGCCTTGAAGCGGCGAGCCGCACGCTGCGGTCCAGCTTCAGCCTGACGGTTTCCTTCCAGAATGCATCCTGGCGGTCGGGCCCCCAGGGATGGCCGTCCGGAAAGCCATAGCGGCCCAGGGCCTCGTCGACGTAAAGCACAACTTCGCTCGTCATGTCTGCCTCTATGAGAATTTCTAGAACAGCGCGACCTGGCCGCCGCGCAGCGGCGCGCGGAAGCGGCTCGTATCGAGCGCCGACTCACGGCCGGCCGCATAACCGAGCCGTTTGCACGCGATGTCGAAGCGTTTGCGCAGCAGCTCGGCGAACTCGCCGCTGCCGCGCATGCGGCTGCCGAAATTCGGATCGTTGTCACGGCCCGCGCGCATCGCCTGCACGCGGCTCATGACGTGCTGCGCCTTGAGCGGATAGTGAGTTTCCAGCCAGTTCCTGAAAAGATCCTTCACCTCATAGGGCAAACGCATCAGCACATAGCCGCTGGCGCGGGCGTCCGCCGCATAGGCCGCTTCGAGCACCGCTTCGATCTGATCATCGGTGAGAAACGGGATCACCGGCGCGACGATGACGCCGGCCGGTATGCCCGCTGCATTGAGCCGCCTGATCGTCTCCAGCCGCCGCGCCGGCGCCGAGCAGCGCGGCTCCAGCCGCCGTGCCAGCTCGTGATCGAGATTATTGAGCGATATGAAGACCCGCACGAGCTTCTTTGCCGCCATCGGGGCCAACAAATCTATATCGCGCTCGACCAGCGCATTCTTGGTCACGATGGTCAGCGGATGCTCGCACTCGGCCAGCACCTCGATGAGGCTGCGCGTGATCTTCCAGTCGCGCTCGATCGGCTGATAGGGATCGGTGTTGGAGCCGAGCGCGATCGCCTCGCATGCATAGCCGGGACGCGCCAGCTCATTGCGCAGCAGTTCCGCTGCGTTCACCTTGGCGTAGAGCCGCGTCTCAAAGTCCACGCCCGGCGAAAGGTTGAGATAGGCGTGGCTGGGGCGCGCGTAGCAGTAAATGCAGCCATGCTCGCAGCCGCGGTACGGATTGATCGACTGGGTAAACGGCACGTCGGGCGAATCGTTGCGCGTGATGATGCTCTTCGCGTATTCCTCGGTGACGTAAGTCTTGAGCGGCGGCAGCTCCGCGCCATCTAGTGGATCACCCCATCCGTCGTCAACCGCCTCGCGCAAGACGTGCTCGAAGCGGCCCTCGGGATTGATGCCCGCGCCACGGCCTTTGCGCGGCGCGGCGTATTCGTGATTGACGGTCTTGAGGGACATGCTGATCGATTATACAAGTAGCCATGCCACGCACTGCTGCGCACGAGCGCTACTTCTGCGCGCCGCTCAGCACGCGCTCGATCCGCGCAAGCGCAGCTGGGTCCGCCGCGCCCTGCGTGCGCGCAAGTCCGAGTGCCACCGCGCCCAGATCGGAGTAGAGCGCCGCGATCTGTGGCTGCCACGCAGTGAGCGCCTCCAGATGGCGTTGCACCACCTGGTGGTCGCCGCGTGCGATCGGCCCGGTAAGTGCGCGCGCAGTACCGAGCTCGAACACGTGATCCAGCGTCTCGCGCGCCAGCGGCTCCAGCATGCGCAGCGCGTCAGTGCGCGCGTAGCCCGCCTTTTCGTAGCAGGCGAGCCCCGCTTCGATAAGCGCGGTCAGGTAATTGCACACGATGACGCTGGCCGCGTGATAGATCGCCTTGAAGCGCGGATCAATTTCCGACACTCGCGCGCCCAGCCGCTCGAACGCGGCGCGCAGCACCTGCAGCGCGGCCTGATCGCCCTCAGCGGCGCAGTACACGCCGGCCAGGCTGTGCTCGGCGCCGGTCCCGGCAAAGGTCTTGAGCGGATGCACGCTCGCCACGCGCGCACCGAGTGCTGCGAGCGGCGCCAGCTCTGCGGCAGTGAGCGTGCCGCTGCAATGGAAGACGACGTTGCCGGCAGCGATCCGCCCGCTCGCAGCGAGTTCGCGCGCGCAGGCGGCGATGCGATCGTCGCCCGTGGCGAGCATCCACACCTCGGCACTGCGCATTGTGGCGACGCCTGCGACCGCGCGACCGCCGCCGATCGCGGCCACCGCTGCGCTGCTCTTGGCCAGCGCATGATCGTCGACGTCGCCGATTTCGAAGACGCCGCTATGCAGCCACAAGCGCGCGAGCGTGCGGCCAAGGCGGCCGCAGCCGATGATGTTGAGATTCATCATCGCATCTACCACAGCGTCATGGATAGAGCCCGCGCAGCTGGCGCGCCTGCAGGATGCGCTCGCAGGCGACGATGAAGGTCGCCGTGCGCAGGCTCACGCGGTGGCGCGCCGCGACCTCCCAGATCGCATGCAGCGCTTCGAGCATGATGCGGTCGAGCCGCGCATTGATCTCGCTTTCGGACCAGAAGAAGCTCGAGAAGTCCTGCACCCACTCGAAATAACTCACCGTGACGCCGCCCGCATTCGCGATGACATCGGGCACCACGAGGATGCCGCGCTCGTGCAGAATATCGTCGGCCTCCGGCGTGGTCGGGCCATTCGCGCCCTCGACCACGATGCGCGCGCGGATTTTCGGCGCATTGGCGGCGGTGATCTGCGCTTCGAGAGCAGCGGGCACCAGGAACTCGCAGGGCAGCGGCCAGAAATCCTGCGCGCTGATCGTCTCGGCCCCGGGAAAACCGAGGATGCTTCCGGTGCGCTGCTGATATTCGATGAGGCGCTCGGGAGCCAGCCCGGCTGCGCTGTGGATGGTACCCAATGCAGTCTGCACGGCGATGACCTTGCAGCCATGCGCGTGAAACAGCTTCGCCGCCGCCGAGCCGACGTTGCCAAAGCCCTGGATGATGCAGCGCGCTGAGGCCAGATCGATTTTTTCACGCTTCGCAGTCTCTGCCGCGACGACGAATACGCCGCGCCCGGTCGCATCGCGGCGCCCGAGACTGCCGCCCAGGGACAGCGGCTTGCCTGTGACGACACCGGTGAGCGTGCGGCCCTGATTCATGGAATAGGTGTCCATCATCCACGCCATGATCTGCTCGTTGGTGTTGACGTCGGGCGCAGGGATGTCCTTGTCGGGCCCGATCATGAAATTGATCTCGCTCGTGTAGCGGCGCGTGAGCCGCTCCAGTTCCGCCAGCGAGAGTTTGGCGGGATCCACGCGCACGCCGCCCTTGGCGCCGCCGAACGGCACGTTGACCGCGGCATTCTTGATCGACATCCACGCGGCAAGCGCCATCACGTCGGAAAGCCCGACGTCCTGATGGAAGCGCACCCCGCCTTTGCCCGGCCCGCGCGCAGTGCTATGCTGTACACGATAGCCCTCGAAGTGCGCCATCGAGCCGTCATCGAGCCGGATGGGAACATCGACGATCACGATCCGCTTCGGGTGGGTTAGGGTTTCCGCAAGTGACCCGAGTTTGCCCAGATAGGGCAGCACGCGCCGAATCTGCTCAAGATAGATGGCCCAGGCGCCCATCTGGCCCGGCGCCAGGTAAGAGGGTAAACTGCCGATATCCATGGTTTAGAATCCTGTCTACGTGCCGTGTGCGGCCCCCGGGAATATTCTGCTTTTTGCGGGTGCGATGCAATACGGACTTGAACTCAGCGGCAATTGCCATTATCTTCGCGACATGTTGTAGATTAAAATAGAGGCAGGCATGGCTCAAGCGCAGGACGACCGCATGAATCTCACCATGGATGCGGCGAATATATACCGTGAGGACGTCTACACCGATCGCCGCGTGGGGACGATACGCTGCCTGGTACCGGTGAATGGCGACGGCACGCAGGATGCTAACCGCACGCCGGTTTATATCGGGGAAGCGCAGATCATGAGTCCGATGGGCGCGATCCCCGTGACTTTCGAGATTGAGGCGGCTACCCTCGCGGACGCGGTGACAGGATATGCAGCAGCGGCTAAAGAAGGTGTCGAACGCACGGTAAAGGAAATTCAGGAATATCGCCGTCAGGCGGCCTCCTCGATCGTGATCCCGCAGGGCGGCGCGGCCGGATTGCCGCCGGCGGGACTGGGCGGCGGAAAAATACAGATCCCCTGAACACGGGGCAGCGAACCTCGCGCATGGCGCGCTCGTGACGCGAACGAAGACGGATGACCAGTCGCGGCTTTCTTGGATGCCGCGCAGCGCGCCCAATAAATTGGCAATCGTAAGCAGCCCTGCTCCACGCAGCGCATGCTCTGAGAGAGCACAAGGATAAAGCCGTGATTCAACGCAGCGCGCGCCGCGAGCTGCGTGCGGCACAGTACAGGCGCATTTCGCATCGCTTGTACCTACAATAAATAGCGGCCACAGTTGAATCGTGAAGTCCGGCTGAGTCATAATGCGGCGATTTTTTTAAAGGGATGTAGCAATGGCAACGGAAATGGCAAGCGATGAAATAACCGATAGCATTGCTCTCATCGAGATGCACCGTCAGGAAGCGCAAAAGGAATCGGGTCTCGCCGCGGCATGCAGTGAAGCTTTGCGCCAGCTGAACGAACTCCTCGACAGCGAGAAGGAAGCGTTGCGCCTGAACGGGCCCGATCACGGGCACACGACCAACATCACCGCGATCGCCAACCACATACAGCGCGTCAAGCAGATGGCGGGCGGCGGTGGATCGCGACAGGGGCAGGCAGCGGGCGCGGGTCGCGCGCATCCCCGGCCACAGCAGGGTGGACAGCAGCAAGCCGGCCGCTCCAACGGCTCCGGCGAACCCGGTCGCTCCGGCGGACCGGGTGGACAGCGCAACAATAACGGTTCGCGCAATCGTGGACGCCGCACCATGGGCCGCCGCGCTGGAGGTGGAGGTGGAGGTGGCGCACGCTAGACTGCCGCGTTGCGCGGGCAGAATCCGCCCGGCTTAGTTCAATTCCAGTTCTGCGAGGCAGCCATTAGCCCGACTCATCAACTTCGATCATGCTGGCATCGGTGAACACCAGCGCGCCACGCACGCGCCGTCCCGGATAAACCTGCCTCAGTACTCCCCGGTACTTCTGCATCTGATCGCGATAGCTTGCGAGCAGAGACTGCTCGAGCGACTTCGCGTTGCCGGTCTTGTAATCCAGAAACCATATCTCGTCCTGAAACTCTACCACGCGATCGATGCGCATGATTGCGTCGGACTGCGTGACCAGCGACACCTCGTTGGCCGCTCGCACACATCTCCCACGATCGAAAAACCGTGCGAGCTCAGGTGCAGACAATACCCGCTGCACCTGCGCCCACAACGGCGCGAACTCGCTTTCGCTCAATCCAATCTCATGCCGCAGCTCAGCGCCGGAACGCGTGCGCCCCGCTTCGGCATCCGTGGCAAGTTCCAGTATCCGGTGAAAATACGTACCATAGCGCTCGCCCTGGTTCGGTGTCGCGTCGCGCCGCATTCCCGTCGCAAGCGGCGCATTGAGCCGCGGATCGATCGTGCACGCCGCGCGCGCACCTGCCGCCGCACCTGCGGGCACGCCCTGCGCGAGCGCGGCCAGATCGGCACCCAGAGCAATCAGGCCTTTCTCATCTGCAGCGTTGGCCAGTTGCGCCGCCGCGGCGCACATGCGCGCATACCATGAATCGTCAGCGCCCTTGCCGTCCACGCCGCTCACGATGAGGGCCTGCTTCGCGCGCGTCATCGCGACATACATGAGATTGGTGGCCTCGCGTGCGGCCAGCACCTGCTCTGCTGCCGCGAGTTCGCCCTGCATCGTGCTGCGCTCGGCCATGCGCGTGTAGAGCGACAGGTGCCGGGGCGCGGCTGCGCCCGGCGGCCAGTCGACCATCACGTCATAGTTGCGCTCGCGCTTGGGTCCCGCCGCGCAGTCGATCAGGAACACCACCAGCGCTTCCAGCCCCTTGGCGCCATGCACCGTCAGGATGCGCACGGCGTCGCCGGAGTCCCCGATCACTCCTTCATCGGGCGCTTCCTCAGGAGGCGCTGCGCCCAGTTCGGCAAGCTCGCGTATGAAACGCGGCAAACTTGGATAGCGGCCGGCATCGGTGTCGAGCGCACGCTGGATAAACGCCTGCAGATTGGCAGTCACTGCGCCCTGCATGGCATCCGGGACGGCACTGCCATAGCGCCGCATGATATCCGCTTCGAAATAAATGCGATCGAGCTGGTCGTGCACGGGCAGCGCATCGGCGCGCGCCAGCCACAGCGCAAGCAGGCGCGCGGCGCGGGACAGCGCATGACTCACCGGCGCGCCTGCGTCTGCCGTAAGCGTCCCCAGTCGCGACCACCAGGTGTCGCCGGCAGTGCGTGCCAGCGCCATCAGGTCCTCGTCCGCGCAGCCGAACATGGGCGAGCGCAGCACCTGCGCCAGCGCCAGATCCGAGTAGGGCGAGACCAGGAAGGTCAACAGCGCCATCAGGTCCTGCGCTTCCAACGTCCCCAGCAAGCCGCCGCGGCCGGAGGTCACGAAGGGTATGTGCGCGTGGCGCAGCGCCCGCTCATAGGTGGCGAGATGAGTGCGGCTGCGCACGAGTATCATGATGTCGCGGTAATCCGCCGCACGCGCAGCCGTTGCATGTCCATCCGGCGCCAGCATCCAGTGCCCGACGATGGCGCGGATCTTCTCCGCGATCGCCCGCGCCTCGTCTTCGCGCCGCCGGTCTTCCGCTTCGGCAAACGGCGCGAGCAGCGAATTGCGCAGTTCCGGTTGCGGCGCACTCTCGGGGACGATGTCTGCATTCCGGCCGACCAGTGGCAGCACTTCGACGCGGCCGGGCAGCTGCGTGTAATGCGCGCTGTGTGCGTTGAATTCCGGTTCCTGCGCAAATACCTGATTGACGAGATCGATGATGGGCTGCGCGCAGCGGCGCGAGCTGTCGCGCTTGAGATCCGCGTCGGCGTGAAAGTGCTCTTTCAGATAGCGCCGTGCCTCGGCGTAGAGCCGCGCTTCCGCGCGCCTGAAGCGGTAGATGGATTGCTTGGGATCGCCCACCATGAATACCGTAGGCAGGCTCGCGGCTTCTCGCGCCGCCGTAAACCACGCGTCCAGCGTCAGCCATTGCAGCGGATTGGTGTCCTGAAATTCATCGAGCAGGACGTGGCGGTAGCGGGCATCAAGCTTGTACTGCAGGAAGGTCGCATGATCGCCGGTAGCGAGCACTTCGTACGCGCAACGCTCGATGTCCGAAAAATCGATCGCGCGCCGCTCTTCCTTCACGCGCGTATAAGCATCCAGCAGCGCGGCGCCGGCTGACAGTCCGGCCTCGTTGATGCGATAGGCTTCCTGATCGGTGAGACTGCGCTGCGCGCGCATCAGACGCTCGCTCAAGTTGGCGTTGAGTTCGAGCAAACGCTGCTCTCCCGCGGAACCCAGGCGTTTGGCCTGGGCGGCGCTGGGCTTGCGTACGCGCGCCGCACCCTCGGCGGTGAGCACGGTGCGCACTATGCCCGCAAAGCGCGCTGCGGCATTCTCGATTGCCAGCGCTTCCAAAATCTGCACCGCGGCCTTTTTGTCGCTCGCCGTGTTGCGGTCTAGCAGAGCACTGAACTCCCGCAAATCGGAAATGCACACGCCGTCGGCAAACGGTGCAGCGCAGACATCGAGTTGCGGATCAACATTGAAATCGATGCGCAGGCGCTCGAGCGCGTAGCCGACCGCGGCGTCGCGGCTGCGCGTGTGCCGCGTGTACGCCCACCACTCGGCGCGGCAGCGCAGAAATGCCAGCAGCAGGTCGCGCGTGCTCTGCAATCCATAACCGGCAAACAACTTTTCGAGACCCAGCGCGGCAGCCGCCTGCGGAGCGCGCTCGAGTTCCGCCGCAAAACGTTCCCACGCTTCATCGATGAGCGGCGCGGTATGCTCGATCAGGCTGACGTCGCCCAGCACACCGGCGTCAAGCGGCGCCGCTTGCAGCAGCCGCAGAAACCAGCTGTGAAAAGTCGTGACGGTCAGCGCCGGCTGCGCCGTCAACGATGCCTCGTAGAGCCCGCGCGCCCTGGGAATCGCGGCTTCCACTTCGCTTTCGGGCAGCGCGAGTTCAAGCAGAAATTTGCGCACCGCTGCATCGTCCGGGGCGACGGCGAGCTCATACAGCCAGCTGCGCAGCCGGCTTTCCATCTCCTGCGCCGCCTTGCGCGTGAACGTGATCGCCAGTATCTCGCCAGGCTTTACACCCGCCAGCAGCCAGGTTTTGCCGCTGCCCGCGCAGGCCTCGATCACCACGCTCCTCTTCGGATCGAGCGCGCGGCGGTTGAAATCGTCGGGGCCGGGCGCGCTCATCGCGGGCTCCTGAGTACGCGACTGCTCATGACCAGTAATCCTTGCGGCACAGGCCGCGCGCTTCGCAGCGCTCGCACGCGCTGTCCGCCCCGTGCGCCGGCAACTGCGCGCCGTTCTGCAGCATGTCGTACATCAGCGCGATGCGTTCGCGGTTTTCTGAGACGAGCTGCTCGAGGTCGCCCTGCGGCACGGGCCTGACGCCGTCGCGCTCCATGGCCAGAAAAAAGGCTGCCGCCACCGGCCCGCCCCACAACAACGCATAGACGGCAAGCTGCACGTCCTCGCCGGGACTCTGGAGCTTGCTCCGCAATAAAGTGCGGCTGCTGGTCTTGTAGTCAACGACTGCGAGCTCGCCGCCGCTGCGCATATCGACGCGATCGAGCCGACCGCTCAGCACCAGCGTACGGCCCTCCGGCGTAATGATCTCGATGCGCCGCTTCGCCTCGGCGGCGTGCCAGCACCAGCCCTCGGCCTCACGCGCACACTGCCAAATCAGATATTCAGGGATCAGCGCCTGCCACTGGATCAACCAGGCCCGGGCCAGATAATTGTCTGCCACGGCCTCGCGGAAAGCTTCGGCGCTCAACTGCGCCAAGGCCTCGTGCGCCGCGCCGGCAGGGATCTCAGAGACGACCGGATAAGTGCGATGAAACTTCGCAAGCACCCCGTGCAGCACGGTTGCCGTAATCGCGCTTGTCAATCAACTCCTGAACTTCATCGAGCTCGCCCAGCTTGAGCATGTAGCGCTCATAGAACTGGTAGGGGCAGGTGATGAGCGCGTTGTAAGCGCTCGCGGAAAACTCGCGCGGCAGCAGATCCGCACTGGCTAAGGGGCTAGACCGCAGCGTGGGTGCCGGCAGCGGCAGTTCATCGGGACTCGCGACTTCCGAATGTTGTAGACGCGACGCCAGCCCGTCATCGTCCAGATCGCTGCCGTACGCGATTCCGTGCAGCGCCACCAGGCGCGCCAGCAGCGGCGAGAGCAGATTGTCCTCGTCGCCGAGCCGGCGCTGCCACGTGCACAGCACTACCCCGCTACAGGCGATCAAAGCCGACAGTTGCGCTTCAGTTTCGCGCAGGTCGTCGGCTTGCGTAGGCAAGCCGAGCTCGGCCCGCACCGCCTGGTTGAATAACCGCGGGGCGGGCGAGTTGCCGGGGAGATGTTGCGCATCACAGCCGCAGATGAGCACGGCGTCGAAACGCCGCAGACGGGTGGCAGCGAGATAGGTAAAGATCACCGTACTTTCAACGCCGCGATCGAGAAACGTCGCCGCCTCGATCTCGCCCGCCAGCCAGCGCCGCCATCCAGCGAAGGAGAACAGCGTGCCGCTGCCTTCCAGTTCACTCGCGCGGCTGGCAAGCAGCTCGAGCAACTGCTCGCCCGCGGGATCTGCTTCCAGCCCTGCGCGCACGCCGATCTCTTCGAGGCTGGCAGCGAGCGCAGCGAGCCAGCCTGCCAGCGGCTTGCGATTGCGCTTGAGCGCGACCAATCCGCGCTCCACGCGGCGTACCATGTCCGCGACCTGCGGGTCGTCGTAACGCCGCGCGAGCTCAGCGTAGCGGTTGACGCCCACGATCACGTTCGCTTCCCGCACGTACCGTTCGAGCCGCCACACGGCCTGCAGTCGCTCGCCACGCGCCAGCTCGTGAAACGCGAACGGCGATTTCATGAGATCCAGGAGGTCCTGGTGATAGGCGTCGCTGGCGACGATATCGAGCCAGCGCCCGAGCGCGGTCGCGGCGCTGGTCGTCGACAGCGCCCAGCCTGCCTCATCCGCCACCAGCACCTCCGCACGTTCGAGCAACGCGCGCGCGCGCCGTGCTACCACTCTGTCCTGCTCCACGATCGCGATGGATTTCTTGCCCGCGAGCAGCCATTCGCGCACCGTGACGTCGATCGCCTGTGCTTCCTGTTCCGCGCTTGCCGCGCCGAACACGCGCATCCGTTCTTTGAGCGCGCTTTGCGGGTGAGCAGCACTCAAGCGGGCGGCGCGCGCGCGCAACTCCAGCTCCACTGCGGCCGGCCACGCCGCGGCAAGCGTCGCCGCGAGCGCATCCTGATCGCCGCGCACGGCCTCGAATACCGTAACGGGAGCGCACTGCGCGTAGCGCTCGAAAAAAGCGCGCTCGGCCTGAGTTAGACGGGACAAACCGACGGCATAGAGCGGGAGCGTAGGCTCGTGCGCGAGGTGCGCGAGGCGCATCTGATAAGCGGCCGCTGGCGTAAGCTCGGGCGCGCCGCGCGACATCGCCCACCACAGCTCATGCACGAGCTGCGCCTCGAAGCGCAGCGATGCGCCGGGCCGCGCCTGATAGGCGGCTTCCATGCGATGGGAAAAATCGTCGAGGTTCTCGGCCAGCGCGACGTTGTAGCGGGTCAGCTCCTCGAACAGGCCGGAAAGCTCCTGGGCGATCGACCAGATGTCGGCCTGCCTCAACCACTGCCGTTGCATGAGCGCGTCATACAGTGTCACTGCGCGCGCGCTCGCCGCGGCGAGCGGCCGAGCTAGCGGCACCTCTGCAGCCCATGCGGCAAGCGTCGTAATGCGCGGCAGCAGGAGTGCCGGCAGCTCGGCGGCGCGGCACAACGCGCGTGCCACACGTGAAACAGCGTGCAGGTCGGGAACGAGAACGACAAGGTGATGCAGATCGGGCAGGCTCGCCCGGTAAATGGCGACGATCGCAGCCGCAGCGCGCTCGGCCAATTCAGCCTCGGCGCATGGAATATGCTGAGCTGCGTGGTCGCTCACTGGCGCTCATTTACCGAAGGCAATGGAGCCGCTGGCATCGATCGCTGACTTCGTGATGCGCGAGCGGCGGTCTAGCGCCCGTGCACCGTGAATAAAACGGCTGAACCCTCGCAGGACGCGCTGTATGCACAGCGCACCCGAATGCTACTTTTCGAGCAAATGTTTTTTATCTTTGACCTTCGCCCATTCGTCAGCGTCCGGCGGGCCGTCTTTCTTCTCGATGATGGGCTTCCAGACCTTGGACAGTTCGGCGTTGAGCGCGATGTATTCCTGTTGCCCGTCAGGCACGTCGTCCTCGGCAAAGATCGCCTCGACTGGGCACTCGGCGACGCACAAGGTGCAGTCGATGCACTCATCAGGGTCGATGACCAGGAAATTGGGACCCTCGCGAAAGCAGTCTACGGGGCATACATCCACGCAATCGGTATATTTGCACTTGATGCAGGTTTCGGTGACGATGTAAGTCATGGTTATCTTTGACGAATTGCGCCCCGCGAGGCGAAAAAATACGAATTCTATCAGAAACTGCGCCTGTGCCTTGCAGAACGCAAGCAGGAAGCAGGCACCGGCCACCAACGCGCATGCCGGGCCAGACTTAGGCGGCTTTGAGGATCGTTCTTCACAAGTCCCTGGTTTTTGGTTAGGATAGACCCAGTGCAGTCTGGCTACGCCCCTTCCGCGGCGGCCTTTCCCCTGATTCATCCATTACTCAGACAGCAGGAGCTATCCCAACATGAACGAGCACGTGCACCACGTCACCGACGAAACTTTCGAACCCGAGGTCCTGAAGGCCGACATGCCGGTGCTGGTCGATTACTGGGCCGAGTGGTGCGGCCCCTGCAAGATGATTGCGCCCATCCTCGACGAAGTCGCGAAAGAATATGCGGGCAAGCTGAAGGTCGCCAAGCTCAACATAGACAGCAACCAGGCGACTCCGCCCAAGTACGGCATTCGTGGAATTCCGACCCTGATGCTGTTCAAGAACGGCAATGTCGAGGCGACCAAAGTGGGCGCTGTATCCAAATCTCAGTTGACGGCATTTATTGACAGCAACATCTGAACTCGCTAAGCTACCCATCATAACCGGCCCCCCTCCGAGGACGGAGGGCATGCCGGACGGGCTGCGGCCCATCCCTGTATTGTCATTTTCCCCCGATTTTTCCCACGTAACACCCAAACTGCGCCTCCTATGCATCTATCCGATCTTAAGAATCTCCATGTCACCGCATTGGTGGACATGGCCATCACGAACGAAATCGAGGGCGCCAATCGCCTGCGCAAGCAGGAACTGATATTCGCCCTGCTCAAGAACGTCGCCAAGAAAGGCGAAAGCATATTCGGCGAAGGCACGCTCGAAGTGCTGCCAGACGGATTTGGCTTTCTGCGCTCTCCGGACACCTCGTATCTAGCGGGCACCGACGACATCTACGTCAGTCCCTCGCAGATCCGGCGCTTCAACCTGCACACCGGCGATTCGATCAACGGTGAGATCCGAATCCCCAAGGACGGAGAACGCTATTTCGCGCTGGTCAAGGTCGACAAGGTCAACGACGAGCCACCAGAGAATTCCAAGCACAAGATTCTGTTCGAGAACCTGACACCGCTGTTCCCGAACGAGCGCTTCATCATGGAGCGCGACATCAAGTCCGAAGAGAACCTGACTGGCCGCATCATCGACATCGTGGCCCCGATCGGCAAGGGCCAGCGCGGATTGCTGGTCTCCAGCCCCAAGAGCGGCAAGACGGTCATGATGCAGCACATCGCGCATTCGATCGCGGCCAACCACCCAGAAGTCTATCTGATCGTGCTGCTGATCGACGAGCGACCCGAGGAAGTCACCGAAATGACGCGCTCGGTGAAGGGCGAGGTCGTGGCCTCTACCTTTGACGAACCGGCAACCCGGCACGTCCAGGTCGCCGAGATGGTGATTGAGAAAGCGAAACGGCTGATCGAGCACAAGAAGGACGTGGTGATCCTGCTCGACTCCATTACACGCCTGGCGCGCGCCTACAACACGGTGGTCCCGGCCTCCGGCAAGGTGCTCACCGGCGGTGTCGACGCCAATGCGCTGCAGCGTCCCAAACGCTTCTTCGGCGCCGCGCGCAATATCGAGGAAGGCGGCTCGCTCACAATCATCGCGACCGCGCTGATCGACACCGGCTCGCGCATGGACGACGTGATTTACGAAGAGTTCAAGGGTACCGGCAACATGGAAATCCACCTTGACCGCCGCATGGCGGAAAAGCGGATTTATCCTGCGATCAACGTAAACCGCTCCGGCACGCGCCGCGAGGAATTGCTGATCAAGCCCGAGATACTGCAGAAGATCTGGGTGCTGCGCAAGCTGCTCTATCCGATGGACGAGCTCGAAGCAACTGAATTCCTGGTCGACAAGCTCAGAGCAACCAAGAACAATGCGGACTTTTTCGATTCGATGCGCAGAGGTTAGCGCGAACGTTTAGCATCGACGCTCTACAAGCGCTCCGGAACGAAAAGTCGTTCGCCGCTCCCGCATTCGCGCCGCCGTCCGG
>CAIVHG010000084.1 GCA_903905655.1 uncultured beta proteobacterium
GTGGCGGCCGAAGTAGGGCGAGCTGCGCCGCACATCGACAGCCACGTCGTACACTTCGCCGGCGATTACCCGGATCAGCTTGCCCTGCGCGTGCTCGATCTGGTAGTGCAGTCCGCGCAGCACATTGCGCACCGAGCGCGAATGGTTGTCCTGCACGAAGTCGAGGTCTACGCCGGTCAACTCAGCAAATCTGCGTCGGTTGTAGCTCTCGTAAAAATAGCCGCGTGCATCGCCGTATACCTTCGGTTCCAGCAGCACGACGCCGGGGAGTTCGGTCGCGATCGCCTGCATCAGAATATCCGGTCTTCAAGGAGCTGAAGCAGATACTGGCCGTAGCTCGTCTTGCCGAAGGCACGGCCCATTTCTGCTAGTTGATCAGCGCTGATGTACCCCATGCGATAGGCGATTTCTTCCGGGCAGGCGATCTTGAGCCCCTGCCGGCGCTCCATGGTCTCTACGTAATTCGCGGCCTCGAGCAACGCGTCGTGCGTGCCGGTGTCCAGCCATGCGTGGCCGCGCCCCAGAAGCGTGACCTCAAGTTCCTTCAGCTCGAGGTAGCGCCGGTTGACGTCGGTGATTTCGAGTTCGCCGCGCGCCGAAGGCTTGATCGACTTTGCGATCTCGATCACGCGCTGGTCGTAGAAGTAAAGCCCGGTGACTGCGTAGCGCGATTTGGGCTGGCGCGGTTTTTCCTCGATGCTGATGGCACAGCCGTGCGCGTCGAACTCGACCACGCCATAGCGCTCGGGGTCGCGCACTGCATAGGCGAACACGGTCGCTCCGCGCGTCTTCTGGGCCGCGGTCTTGAGGCCGCCCGCGAGCTCGTGACCATAGAAGATATTGTCGCCCAGCACCAGCGCACAGCAGCTGTCGCCGATGAACTTTTCGCCGATGATAAAGGCCTGCGCCAGCCCTTCAGGTGCAGGCTGGACCGCGTAGCTCAGGTTGAGTCCCCAGCGCGCGCCGTCGCCTAGCAGCTGTTCGAAGCGCGGCGTGTCCTGTGGCGTGGAGATGAGCAGTATGTCGCGTATGCCCGCGAGCATGAGCGTCGACAGCGGGTAATACACCATCGGCTTGTCGTACACCGGCAGCAGCTGCTTGGAGACGGCGAGCGTCGCCGGATGCAGGCGCGTGCCGGAGCCGCCGGCGAGTATGATGCCTTTCATGTGTTTCCCCTGCTCAGATAATTCTGCTCGACCCAGTTTCGGTAGGCGCCGCTCGTCACGTCGCGCACCCATGCTTCATTATCCAGATACCAGCGCACGGTTTTTTCGAGGCCGGTTGAAAAGGTTTCCCTCGGACGCCAGCCCAACTCGCGGTTGATCTTGGTTGCATCGATCGCGTAACGCAGATCGTGTCCCGGGCGGTCCGCAACGAAGCTGATGAGATCGGCATAGACGCCTGAAGCACGCGGCCGCAGGCGATCGAGCACTGCGCAGATCATGCGCACGACCTCGATATTCGTTAGCTCGTTGTTGCCGCCGATATTGTAGGTCTCTCCAGCGCGGCCGCGAGCGAGCACGCTGCGCAGCGAGCTGCAGTGATCGCCCACGTAAAGCCA
>CAIVHG010000085.1 GCA_903905655.1 uncultured beta proteobacterium
AGGCAAGGCGGCTGGAAAAACGCCGGGCAAGGCCGATGACAACGACAAATCCATCGTGCAGGGCATCGGTACTGGCGTCGTCATCGTCGATAAGGGCATCATCCTCACCAATCTGCACGTGGTGCAGGGCTTCGATCGCATCACGGTCACCTTCGCCGATGGTCTGGAGTCCGCGGCCACCGTCATCAAGGTCGTGCCCGAGCACGATCTCGCCGTGCTGCAGGCGGCGACCATCCCCGACGATCTGCAGGCGGCTACCCTGCGTTCCACCGGCGATCTCGCGCCGGGCGACCGGGTGATTGCAGTCGGCTTCCCGTTCGGCATCGGCCCGTC
Organism: uncultured beta proteobacterium; assembly: GCA_903905655.1. Classification (GTDB taxonomy): domain Bacteria; phylum Pseudomonadota; class Gammaproteobacteria; order Burkholderiales; family SG8-41; genus PALSA-1004. The sequence continues at coordinate 334 of CAIVHG010000085.1, forward strand.
GGTTTCTTCGGGCGTGGTGTCCGGGCTCAAGCGCGAATTTCTCTCGCCCGAGGGCAAGCGCGTGCTCACCAATCTCATCCAGTTTGATGCGGCGGCCAATCCCGGAAATTCCGGAGGTCCGCTAGTGACTGCCGACGGCTCGGTGGTGGGCATCGTAACCGGCATTCTGAATCCGACGCAGCAGCGCGTCTTTGTCGGCATCGGTTTCGCGGTGCCCATAGAGAATGCGGCAGCCGCGGTCGGCATACCGCCGTTTTGACCTGAGGAAAGGAACGCATGGATACCAGAGAAGAAGCCGCGCCCGGAGCCTCCAAGCTCATGGAGCGCATCCTTTACGAAGTCAAGAAGATCGTCGTCGGCCAGGATCATTTTCTCGAGCGCGTGATGATTGCCATGCTCGCGCAGGGCCACCTGCTGGTGGAAGGCGTACCCGGGCTCGCCAAGACGCTCACCATCAAGACGCTGGCGCGTGCGGTGCACGGCACCTTCAAGCGCATACAGTTCACGCCCGACCTGGTGCCTGCGGATCTGGTCGGCACGCGCATCTATAACCAGAAGAACGGCGAATTCGCGACTGCGCTCGGCCCGGTGTTCACCAACCTGCTGCTCGCCGATGAGATCAACCGTGCGCCGGCCAAGGTTCAAAGCGCGCTGCTCGAGGTGATGCAGGAACGCCAGGTGACGATCGCGGGCGAGACCTATCCGGTGTCTGAACCGTTTCTGGTGATGGCGACACAGAACCCGATCGAGACCGAGGGCACCTATCCGCTGCCCGAGGCGCAGGTCGACCGCTTCATGATGAAGGTGCTGGTCGGCTATCCAAGCGAGGAAGAGGAGATCGCGATCGTGCAGCGCGTGACCGGAACCGCGGCGGCGGTGAGCGCGGTGGCGACCACCGAACAGATCGCCGCGCTGCAGCGCGAATGCCGCAGCGTCTATGTGGATCCCTCGCTCACGCAATACGCGGTGCGGCTCGCCTCGGCGACCCGCAACCCGGAGCGCTACGGCATCCAGGACATCGCGAAATACATTTCCTTCGGCGTGAGCCCCAGAGCTTCGATCAATCTCATCGAGGGTGCGCGCGCGCTGGCGTACCTGCGCGGACGCAGCTATGCGCTGCCCGAAGACGTTGCCGATCTCGCGCCCGATGTGCTGCGCCACCGGCTGGTGCTGTCGTACGAGGCGCTGGCGGATGCGCAGACGCCGGATCGATTGATCGAGAGCATCATGCAGAGCGTGGCCGCCCCCGACAAACCCCTGCAGACCCATGTTCACGTCGGCGCAAACGGCTGAGAACGTACTGCAGCGTCTGGACTGGACGGTGCTGCGGCGGCTCGACGGGCTGCTGCACGGCGACTATCGCACGCTGTTCCGCGGCTCGGGCCTGGACCTCGCCGACCTGCGCGAGTACCAGTATCACGATGATGTGCGCTACATCGACTGGAACGTCACGGCGCGGCTCGACACGCCGTACGTGAGGGAGTTCAACGAGGAGCGCGAAGTCACCGCGTGGTTTCTGCTCGACCTGAGCCCGTCGGTTGATTTCGGCTCGCTGGGCGTCAAGAAGCGCAACGTCGGCATCGATTTTGTCACCGTGCTCGCGCGCATCCTGACGCGCCGCGGCAACCGCGTCGGCGCGATGTTTTACGGCGAGACGGTCGACACCGTGATCCCGGCGCGCAGCGGCCGGCGCCACGTGCTGCATATTGTGCACAAGATGCTGTCGCGGCCGGAACTGGCGCGCGCGGCGGCGACCAGCGTCGGCGACTTGCTGAAGACCGCGTTCCAGATCATGAAGCGCCGCTCGCTGGTGTTCATCGTTTCCGATTTCATCAGCCGCCCGGGGTGGGCGGCATCGCTCGCGCATCTCGCGCAGCGTCACGATGTCATCGCGGTGCGTCTCTACGATCCTCTGGAGATGGCGCTGCCCGACCTGGGTATGGTGGTGGTGCAGGATGCGGAGACCGGGGAGCAGCTGTTTGTCGATACTCACGACCGCGGGTTTCGCACGCGCTATGCGGCAGCCGCGGAGCGGCGCGAAGCCGAGCTGCGCAGTGCGCTGAGTCGCGCCGGTGTCGATGCGCTGGAGCTCGCCACCGATGCTGATCTGGGTGACGCGGTGTTGCGCTTCGCCGACCTGCGCAAGCGGCGCAACCAGTTGGCGGCAGGCGGCGGCCTGCCGCAGCATTTGAGAGTCGAGCATGAAATTCCTGTGGCCTGAGCTGCTGTGGCTGCTGGCGAGCGTGCCGCTGCTGGTGGCGGGCTACGTGATGCTGCTGCGCCGACGCAAGCGGGCGGCGCTGCAATATGGCAGCTTTGCAGTCCTGAAAAATGCGCAGGGTGCGGCAGTGGGCATGCGGCGCTTCGTGCCGCCGCTGCTGCTCCTGCTCGCGCTCATCGCGCTGCTTTTGGCTGTTGCGCGGCCGGCGGCCGTGATCATGCTGCCGACCAAGCACGAAATGGTGATCCTTGCGATGGACACTTCCAGCAGCATGCGTGCAACCGACGTGAAGCCTACCCGGCTCGCTGCGGCGCAGGCTGCGGCCAAAGCGTTCATCGAAAAGCTTCCGCAATCGACGCGCGTCGGCATCGTCTCGTTCGCGGGTACTGCGGCGCTGGTGCAGACGCCGACGCAAAGCCGGGAGGACGTGATCGAGGCCATCGATCGATTCCAGGTGCAGCGCGGAACGGCGGTCGGCAGCGGCATCGTCATCGCGCTCGCGGCAATTTTTCCGGGTGCAGGCATCGACGAGGCTACGCTGCTCTATGGCCGCGCGAACCGCCGCGGCTATTCCCTGGACGAGGCGCGCGCGCCGGAAAAGGAAAGCAAGTCGGTGGCGCCGGGTTCCTATCAGGAAGCGGCCATCGTTCTGCTCACCGACGGCCAGGCCACCACCGGCCCTGATTCGCTGGAGGCCGCGCGCATGGCGGCCGAGCGCGGCGTGCGCATCTATACGGTTGGCATCGGCACCGCCGCCGGCGAAACCATAGGCTACGAAGGCTGGTCGATGCGGGTACGGCTTGACGAGGAGACGCTCAAGGGCATCGCCAATGCGACGCACGGCGATTACTTCTACGCCGGCAATGCCAAAGACCTGATGAAGGTCTACGCGGCGCTCAGCTCAAGGCTCACCGTCGAGCGCAAAGACACGGAGATCGGTTCGCTGTTCGCGGCTGCGGCCGCCATCCTGGTGCTGATTGCGGCTGCGCTCTCGATGCTGTGGTTCAACCGCATACTGTGAGCGGCGCCCGCCGCCGGCCGGCCTCCCGCCGCGTACGCACGACCCGATATCGGCTAAACTAATCAGTTCTGATCTTGTCTGCGAATTTCTATGGATCAACACGGCGTGGTGTCCAAGCATCTGTACTACGAAGACTTCAGGGCGGGCGAGCGCATCGAAATCGGCGCGCATTGCTTTACTGAAGAAGAGATACTGAAGTTCGCGCGCGAGTTCGACCCGCAGTCCTTTCACGTCGACCGCGTGGCTGCAGCGACCTCGATCTACGGCGGCATCATCGCAAGCGGCTGGCATACCTGCTCGGTGCTGATGCGGCTCATGTGCGACAGCTTTTTGCTGCGCACGCACGGCATGGGCTCACCGGGCATCGATGAACTGCGTTGGCTGAAGCCGGTGCGCCCGGGCGATACGGTGCGCGGCGTGCGTACGACGCTCAGTAGCAGGGTATCGCAATCGAAGCCTGATCTCGGGTTCGTCGAATCGCTCCTCCAGGGCTTCAATCAGCACGATGAACTGGTCGTTTCCTTGAAGTCGATCTCGCTCATGAAGCGCCGGCCGGATGGTCAGTCGAAGTGACGCAGCCCGCCGTAGCGGCGATGTGCTGAGGGCACCGATTCGCGGAAACGGGCAGGGAGTGCTTTTGATTTAAATCAAAGACCGACATAGTGGGCGGGATACCGTAAACCACTTTTCCGCCTCGATCGGTGCTTATGCCTGCACTGCTATGCGCCACTCGTCGTGCAGTTCGCTGCGTTAGAAACCGGCACGCTATCCGCTGCCATTCCTGGATGGGCGGGTGAGCATGCGTCTGCCGTTAATCGCCAACGGCTATCGCTCGTTCGTCGCGATCCTGTTCGCCGCGCTCGCCCTGTCCATTGCGGGCACCGGATTTCTGGTCTTTCATTACCAGCGCGCGGCGATCGGCCGCGACGCCGTGGAGCGCCTGAGCGCGGTGGCTGAACTGCGCAGCCAGCAACTCGTCGAGTGGATGAAGGAGCGCCGCATTAACGCGCAGATGCAGGCGCGGCGTTTCTTTCTCAGTGCGGCGAGCGAGGCCTGGGCGGCGCGCGGTGCACTCGATCCGGCCACGGCCGCGCGCTTCAAATCGGAATACCGCTCGCTGGGGGCGAATTACAGCTACCGGGCTGTCACTTTACTGGACCGCAACGGCCGGCCGTTTTTGAGCACGCACGAACTGCCGGTGGTGAACGGCGAGGAAACCAGAGTGGTTGCAAAGGCGCTGCAATCGGGGGAGGTCGTCGTTTCTGATTTTCATCCCTCGGTCGATGCATCCGTGCGTGAATGGGAAATCGACGTTGCGGCGCCGATCTACAGTCGAGTGAGAGACGGTCCGCCTATAGGGGTCTTGCTGATCGATATCGATCCCGAGCAATCTTTGCATCCGCTGATCGAGTCCTGGCCTGCGCCGAGCGGCAGCGCGGAGACGCTGCTCGTCGAGCGCCGTGGGGACAACGTGGTTTATCTTACGGACCTGCGCAAACGCAAGAACGCGCAGTTCAATCTGCTATTGCCGTTGGACCAGCAGCGACTGATCGCGGCCATGGCCGTGACGGGTCAAAGCGGTTTCGCGCAAGGCGTCGATTACAGCGGCGCCGAGGTGCTCGCCGTGGTGCGGCAGATATCGGGCACGCCGTGGACGCTGGTGGCGAAGGTTGATAGCGACGAGGTCTACGCATCGGTCCGGACGCTTGCCGCCGTCACGGCTTTGGTGACCGGTATTCTGATCGCACTTTCGGCGTTGATCACCATCACCTGGATGCGTACCCACCGCGAGCTCGAGGGCCAGTTCATCGGCTTTGCAGGGGCGGCGGATCAGGTGTTCTGGATCAGCGAGGTGTCTGCGGAGCATGCGGAAAAGCTGTCGTACATCAACGCGGCTTTTGAGCGCATCTGGGGCTTTCCAGCCGCAGAGGTTTACCGCAATGCTAACTCGCGCCTGGATGCGGTGCACCCGGATGATCGCGGGCGTGTCGCCTGGGCATATGCCAACTGGGTGCGCGGCAGTCCCGGGCTGGACTACGACGTCAGCTATCGCATCATCCGTCCGGATGGAGAAATGCGCTGGATCGCCGACCGCGGCTTCGTGCTGGAAAGCAGGCGCGGCGCGATCAGCCGCGTGGCCGGAATTGCCGCAGACATCAGCGCCGCAAAACGCGCGGAACAGCTGTTATTGCAGGCGAACACCGAACTCGAGGCGCGCGTTACAGCGCGCACCGCAGAACTCGAAAAGTCGCGCCACGAACTGCGGGAGCTGACGGCCATGCAGGATTCGATGCAGGAGGAACAGCGCAAACGCATTGCGCGCGAATTGCATGATGAGCTGGCGCAGAAACTGACGGTCGCGAAGCTGCAGCTCAAGGCCATCGCCGCCGCGTTGCCGCAGGGCCAAAGCGAATTGATCCTCAAGACGCAGGACGTGAATCTGCTGCTGACCGATACCATGCGCGCAGCCGGGCAGATCGCTGCCGATCTGCGTTCTCCGGTGTACACGGAACTGGGGTTCGCGGCCGCCGTGCTGGACGTGGTAGATGATTTCTCGCGCCGCACGCGCATCGCATGCGAATTCAGCATGCACCCTGAAGATCTGATACTAGAGCCGCGGGTCGAAGCTGCGCTCTACCGCATGATCCAGGAGTCGCTTACCAACGTGGCGCGACATGCGCAGGCAACCGAAGTGGTAGTATCTCTGTTCGGCGCCGAGTCCGGAGGAATTGTTTTGGAGGTGTGCGATAACGGCAAGGGCATGCCGGACACCGGCCACAGCGATGCCCGGACCTTCGGCCTGGTCGGAATGCGCGAGCGCGCCGCGATCCTCGGCGGCAGGATGAGCATCAGCAGCGCCCCGGGGCAGGGCACTACGATCAAAATCGTCATTCCTCGCGCAGGAGGCGAAGCCGACGGTCCGGAAGCCGCGGGCGCTGCGTTGCTGTAGCGGACGGGGCGCGATGGTGGACATCTAAGTTGAGGTAAAGCCGCGATCATGAATCCAGAATCGATCTCCACTTTTCCCGTGCGCATCCGCGTCGTGCTCGCGGATGACCACAAGATGATTTTGGCGGCATTGCGTTCGCTGCTCGCGAAGGAGAGCGACATCGAGGTGGTCGGCGATGCTGCCGACGGCCATGCTTTGCTGGAGCTGGCTGGGCGCACGGCTCCCGATGTCGCCGTCGTCGATATCGGCATGCCTTCGATGAACGGCATCGAGGCAACGCAGCAACTGCTCGCAGTTCATCCGGCTTTGAAGGTGATTGCGCTATCTGCGTATTCGGACCGCCGCTTCGTGATGGAAATGCTCGATGCCGGCGCGCGCGGCTATCTGGTCAAGGCATCGGCAGGCGATGAATTGCCGCGCGCGATACGCGCCATCATGCAGGGCCGGACTTATCTGTGCCCGGAAGTCGCAGGCACACTGGTCGAAGCGGCGCGCGGCAAGGCGCGCGGCGAGCCGACCGCACAGTTGAGCCGCCGCGAGCGCGACGTCGTGGCACTGCTCGCCGAAGGCCACAGCTCGCTGGTGATCGGCGAGCGCCTGCACATCGCGGGCAGCACGGTCGAAGTTCATCGCCGCAACATCATGCGCAAGCTCAATTTGCACAGTATTGCAGAGCTGACGAAATATGCCATTCGCGAGGGCCTCACCTCGCCCTAAGGAACCTCTGGTTCCCTGCAACTGCGCTCTCCGTCCCCGTTCGGCACTACCTGATATCCGGTATGGAATTTACTGGGTATCGGGAATTCTCTCGTCTGCCGAAATCGCCTAAATTCAAAGCCTGAGTCACCGGAGGAAGCGGGTTCGCCGTTCAGGAGCCCGAGCATTCCGGAGGGAGTTCACCATTTGCGGCTTGACACCCTGGAATGACGGGGGCGGGCTTTGCATGCAGGCACAGGAGATGGCATGAGATTGGAAAATCGCGTGGACCGGATCGAGCGGCGTCTCGCGACTGGTGAAATCGACGTGGTGTTCATCATCAGCGACGAGGAGCGTGTGCCGGACTTGGCGCGTATCAATGGCGAGGAGTTCAAGCGCCAGGAAAACGAGACACTGCAGCAACTCGCCGAGCGTGCATTGCAGTTGTATCGGACACAGCATAAACCGACCGACGACGTATCCGTAGTGATCATGGATTGCCGGGCCGAAGCTAGCTTCGATACGCAGGAGCCGGTGAGCCCGTTTCAGGATTGCGCGGTATCTTCTTCGACCACCCATTAAAAATTAAAGGACCGCATGCCATGAGCGCGATTAACATGGGAAAGAAACAGGACACAGGCACGGCCCCTTCGGGGTGGGGTTGCGGAGATTGCCGTTTACGCAACCGCTGCCTGCCTTCGGGGCTCAATACGGAGCAGACGGAGGCGCTCGACCAGGTGGTGGTTCACAACCGCAGCCTGGAGCGTCATGGCGCGGTTTGCCGTTCCGGCAGTGCCTTCCGGTTTCTCTATGCAATCCGCAGTGGCTTTGTGAAGAGCACGGTCGGCCAGGCTGACGGCCGCGACCAGGTCACCGGCGTCTACATGGCAGGCGATCTGATCGGCATGGATGGCATCGGCAGCGGCAACTACGTGTGCGACCTGGTGGCGCTGGAAGACAGCAATATCTGCGCGATTCCCTTTGCGGATCTGCAGCGGCTGAGCCGCGACATCCCGCCCTTGCAGCGTCATCTGCACGGCCTGCTCAGCCGCGAACTCGCGCGCAGCTATGAGGTCATGTTGGTGCTCGGCAGCATGCACATAGAAGAGCGCATTGCGTTATTCCTGCTGGACCTTTCACAGCGTTACGCGTCGCGCGGCGCATCGCCCACTCAATTTAATATACTGCTCACGCGTCACGAGATCGGCAGCTATCTCGGCGCGCGGCTCGAGACCGTGAGCCGGGTGCTTTCACGATTTCAGGACGAGGGGTTGATCCACATCCAGCACAAGGTGGTGGAGATCAAAGACCTCGAACGCCTGAGCCGGGCGGTAACAGCGCGCAGCGAGGCGTACCGCGAGACCTTCCGCCGGCCGCTGCCCAGCGCTAATCCATCCGCCGAGCGCACGCAGCCGTCATACGCGTGATTGGGCCGGCTGCGCCGACCTCCTGCTCCTTTGCTAGCGAGCGCGGCGGGGATATATAAGAGACCCCGCCCTTCCTGCGCAGCACGGGCTATGCCCGGAGCGCTAGCCTGTAACATTTACATGCGTTGGGCGATTCGCCAAGGGCGCTGCGCCGTCTGCTAGGCCCGGCGCTCGCATTTTTCGTCGGATCGGCCGCGGCCGCGCGCATTCCCGGGCGATATGATAAATTCGCGGCCACATGGCTAAGGAGCAAGAACAACTGGCAGTGTTGTTTGCAGATGTCTGCGGCAGCACGGCGCTTTATCGCGAACTGGGCGACGTCTCCGCCTATGAAATCATCGGAGCGTGCCTTGCCCAGGCATCGGAAATCGTTCCCCGTTACCGCGGCCGCCGGATCAAGACCATAGGCGACGCGCTGATGTGCGTGTTTCCGTCTGCCGACGAGAGCCTGCTCGCGGCCAGCGATATTCTGGCGACCATCGCGAACAATCCGCCGCGCGGCCATCGCACTTCCATGCATGTCGGGCTGCATTACGGCTCCGTGATTTCCGCTGAGGGCGACGTCTACGGCGATACTGTGAATGCCGCCTCATATCTGACTGCGGTGGCGGGCGCGGACCAGATCTTGCTGACCGCGGCCACCGAAGCGTGCCTGTCGCCCGCGCTCAAGGCGAGCTTGCGTCCGCTGTTTCACGCGACGCTCAAGGGCAGCGCCGAGGAATTGCCGGTCTATCAGATGTTATGGCGCACGGACGCTGTGGAACTGACCAACGTCAACCTGTCGCAGCACAGGTTTCTGCCGGCCGATCGTGGCAGCCTGTTGCTTACTTGCAAGGACCGGATGCTGCGCATCGATCACCAGCGCGGCAGCGTGCAAATCGGCCGCAACAGCGACTGCGATTTCGTATTGACGGACATGCTCGCTTCCCGGGTACACGCGAGCGTGCACGTGCAGCGCACTTCCTTCTATCTGGTGGATCAGAGCACCAACGGCACGTTCGTGCTTTTCGACAGCGGTGAGGAAATCCACGTCCTGAGAAACGAATTGCGGCTGCAGGGGGCGGGCAAGATCAGCGCCGGGCTGAGCTTCAATTCTGAACCGCACGAGTTCATCGAGTTCAGGCCCGACCGGCGCGCCTTGTATCGCGTTTGATCCTGCTGCGCGGGCTCAGCGCCGGGCGCTGCGCTTGCCGCCGTTGACCCGCATCAACGCACGGCGCGCACGGCTCGCTAAGATGTGCATGGTGCGTTTTCGGACGCGCAACATTCAAACGCAGGATGCAATCAGCCACACACTGCAATTCGCTCGTCTGGAATTGCGCATGATCCTGGCGGACCTTATCCGTGACGCCGAAAGTGAAAGCGACGTTTTTCGTCTGCTGACGGCATTCGTCGAAGCTTTGCGCTACGCGGATCGTCTCGGGATGCTGCCGCAATTTCTCACGACCCTGCCGCTGAAGGGGGTAGTCGATCTGGAATCGCGCTTCGGGCGGCTGGTCGTAGAACTCGGCACGGGCGCGGCAGACGGCGGTGGTGCGAGCCAGGTTGCGAAGGAAGCACGCGAGATTTTCGGCACCGCGCTGCATCGTCTGCGCGCGCTGCCGCCCGGCGGCGAGGCGGATTCCCGGTTGCTGCCGGACACCGATCGTGAGGAGGCAGGTGCGGCGTCGGAATGGGAGCAGGGTCCGCCTCCCGGCGTGCGCCTGCACTGAAGGGCAGCGCGGCGCGCGCCGTAAATTGGCATAACGTCCAGAGGCTGATGCGGTTGTGCCGGTGCGCGGGCGGGCGTATGCTTTCCCCGGGCGGCGCGTTCGATTTGCGGGACGAACGCGCGCGCGGCAAGGGGCGGTCTGCATGATAAATCTAGCGGGTGTTACAGGAAAATGACGACGCATAGGATGCGCTCGGCTTTCATTGCCGCGGGTAGGCGGTGAGCGGGCAGATGGTGCTGGCGGCGAGCCTTGCTGCTGCGTTGTTGTTCCTGATGGCGCTGGCGGCATTCGTTTATCTCCTGCGGCGTAGCCGCGCCGCACTCAGTGATGCTGCTGCTGCAGTCGCACTCGAGCGCGACTGGTTCGACACGACCATCGCCACCATCGGCGACGGC
>CAIVHG010000086.1 GCA_903905655.1 uncultured beta proteobacterium
AGGAAGCGCAGCAGCGCGCCAAGGAAGCCATGGCCAATGCCAAGAGCGACATCGATTTCGCCAAGGCGGAATCGGAATTCGCAGTCATGGCTGCGCAGATCGCCGCGATCCGCAAATTGCGCAAGAAATAACCGGTTCCGGCCGCATCACCGCACGCGGTTATGCGGCTTCTCTTAACCGCCCTTCCGGATTACGATACCTAGTAGACAGTGTGATGTCTACCATAGCGAAACCTCATGGATGACGTGGCTGCGCGCTACGATCTGCTTGTCATAGGTGGCGGCATCAACGGCGCAGGCATAGCGCGTGACGCTGCCGGACGCGGGCTCAAGGTGTTGTTGGTCGAACAATCCGACCTCGCGGCAGCGACTTCGTCATGCAGCAGCAAGCTCATTCATGGCGGCCTGCGCTATCTGGAACAATACAATTTTCGGCTGGTCGCCGAAGCGCTTGCCGAACGTGAGGTGCTACTCAATATCGCGCCGCACCTAGTCGAACCATTGCGCTTCGTGATGCCGTATGTATCGGGCCTGCGGCCGCGCTGGATGATTCGCATGGGGCTCTTCCTGTATGACAATCTTGCGCGCCGCACCCGTCTGCGCGGCTCGCACGGCCTCAAACTGGGAGCTTCCCCCTATGGGCAGGGCCTCAATGGCAGATTTTCGCATGCCTTTGTCTACTCCGATTGCCGCGTGGATGATGCGCGCCTCGTGCTCGCGAATGCAGTCGGCGCCCGCGAGTGCGGGGCGCGCATCGAAACGCGGACTGCCTGCGTAGCAGCCCAGCGCGCGGCAAGCGAATGGCGAGTCGAGTTGCGCGCATTCGGCGGGGCGCAACGCGCAGTCGCGGCGCGCGCCATCGTGAACGCAGCGGGCCCGTGGGTGCAGCAGGTGCTCAATGACCGGCTGCACCAGGAGAGTGGCCATCAAATCAAGCTCGTCAAGGGTAGCCACATCGTGGTACGTCGAGCCTATCCCGGCGAACACGCATTCATCCTGCAAAACGATGATCGGCGCGTTATCTTCCTGATTCCCTACGAGCAGGACTACACGCTCATCGGCACCACAGAGGAGGTCCTCGACGCCGGCCCTGTGGCGGTCGAGGCGAGCGCCGCGGAGATCGACTACCTGTGCCGCGTAGCCAATCGTTATCTTGCGCAGCCGATCACTGCTGCGCAAGTGGTGTGGACCTATGCCGGTATCCGTCCGCTGTACGACGATGGCACGGCGAATCCATCGGCGATCACGCGCGACTACACCCTAGAGCTGGACGCTGGCGGTGGGGCGATGGCGCCGGTATTGTCGGTCTACGGTGGAAAGATCACCACTTACCGCAGACTCGCTGAGCATGCGCTCGCGCAGCTTGCGCCGTGGTTTCCCGGAATGCAGCGGGCGTGGACGTCAACGCGGCCGCTGCCGGGGGGCGAACTGGATGGCGCGTCGTATACGGAGTTTGCAGCGATTCGCCTCAAGCGGGATTTCCCATGGCTGCCCGAACCCGCCAGACAGGCCCTTGCACGCCGCCATGGGGCTTATGTCTACCAAGTACTCAATCAAGCGCGGACGGCGGCCGATCTGGGGAGGCATTTTGGGGCGGGCTTATATGCGCGCGAGGTCGATTACATGATGGATCACGAATGGGCGTGCTGCGCCGATGACGTTCTATGGCGGCGGAGTAAAGCCGGATTACACCTGAGCAACTCTGAATGTGCCGCACTTGCGACTTATGTCGAGCGCCGAGTACGCGCGGTGACAAACCTCGATATGCGATAATTCGGTCATGGGACTCAATGTCGTTATCTTGGCAGCCGGGCAGGGCAAGCGCATGCACTCAAGCCTGCCGAAGGTATTGCATCCGCTGGCCGGCCGGCCGTTGCTCGCGCACGTGATCGGAACCGCACGGTCCCTCAAGCCGGCTCGCATCTGCGTGGTCTACGGGCATGGCGGCGAGCAGGTGCCAGCCGCACTGGCTGCATCCGATTTGCGATTCGCTAAGCAGGAGCCCCAG
>CAIVHG010000087.1 GCA_903905655.1 uncultured beta proteobacterium
CCGATGGCGCCGGCGACCTGGGCGACGAGCTTGGCCGGTCCCAACTGGTCTAGGCGCGCCATTAGCGAATCCTGCAGCGTAAACGGAATCGAATACGGCGGCAGCGGCGCATCCGTGTTCACCAGTCCGGCCCCCACCAATGCGCGGGTTAACTCCTCGACAAACAACGGCACGCCGTCGGTCCTCGCCACTACCTGTTCGATCAAGGCCTTGGGCAGACGCTGTCCGCCGGCCACCTGCACCGCCAGTCCCAGCGCATCCTCCGGCGGCAGCCTTTCGAGGTCGCGGCGCTCGACGTGCGGGAGAGCCGGCCAAGGTGCCATGAAATCCGGACGAAAGGTGACTACGATCAGAACGTTCATGCCGCCGACGAGCGCGATCAGCCGCCCCAGGAATTCGAGCGTCGTAGGGTCGGCCCAATGCAGGTCCTCGACCACCATCAGCACCGGCTGTTCGTCTGCAAGTTGCCGCATAAGGTCGAGCAGCAGTCCGAAGGTGCGGTCCTTCTGCAGTTGCGGGGTCATCACCGACGCCGGAAAACGCGGTCCGGTCGGGATGGAGAGCAACGCGCCGAGCAGTGCAACAGCGTCTGGGAAATCAGGGCCCGCCCGCACCCAATCCGCGAGCTTGTCGAGCTTGAGGGCAAGCGTATCCTCGTGCCCGATATCAGCCGCATGCTCGATCTGCTGGGTCACCGGATACAGTGCGGTATTGATAAATTGCGAAGAGCACTGATAACGCAGCAGCACGTGCGGAACGTCTTGAATGTGTTCGCGCAGCGCTTCCACCAGTCGCGATTTTCCGATGCCGGCTTCGCCGGTCAGCATCACCATGCGGCCTCGATGCTGACCAGCCCCCTGCCATAGCGACAACAGCCGCTCCAGATGTACCTTGCGCCCCACCAGCGGCGAGATGCCGACGGGTTGGTCCGCCTCGAAGCGGCTGCCGACGCGCCGCGGTGCCAGTACGCGCCATGCGCGCACCGGTTCGGCGAAACCTTTTAAGCAATGAATGCCGAGATCCGCACAGTCAAAGCGCTCGCCGATCAGCGCACGAGTGCTCGCCGCGATAACCACCGAATTCGGCTCCGCCAGCGCCTGCAGCCGGGCGCCCAGATTGGGCGTCTCGCCAAACACGGCCTGCGCCTCGACCGCACCTTCGCCGATGAGATCGCCGACCACCACCAACCCGGTGGCGATGCCGATCCTCGCCGCCGAATGCTCGGAACTGCCGGCGCCGCCCGGCACCATGATGGTCGAGACCTCGCTGATGATATCGAGTGCCGACCGCACGGCGCGCTCGGCAGCATCCTCGTGCGCGAGCGGATAACCAAACAGCGCGAGGATGCCGTCACCGACGTAGCGGGTGATCGTGCCGTCATAGCGCCGGATGATCGCATTGCACGCGACCTGATAGGCGTGGATCAGGTCGCGCAGTTCTTCGGGATCGAGGCGGGTGGAAAGCGCGGTGGAACCGACCAGATCGCAAAACAACACCGTGAGCTGCCGGCGTTCGGACGGCGCAGGCTCGGCTGCAATCAGCGCAGCGCCGAGATGCACCGCACCACGCTCCAGCAACGCGCCGCAGCTGCCACAAAAGCGGAAGCCCACAGGATTCTCGGCGCAACAACTCGAACAAGCGCCTGCCGGCTTGACTGACAAAAATCGCCCCCCTTATTTTCGTTCCCCAACGATATCTGTATTTTCGGCTATGCAGCGCGCTTGCAGCAAGCGAAAAGCCAAGCGGCCTTGCGTAACGCAGACGGAACACCCGTGCCACAACAATAGGCTCGTGGTAGCCAACAGATATTCATTCCGAAGTGCCGGCCGTCGCAGGGCAAGCACTGGGTTGCGCACGCGCAGAAAAACAACAGCGCCGCACGCAGGCCAATCATGTTGCCTGCGTTAAATGGAGTTTCGGGCTTGGCAGGCCGCGATCAGCCATGTTTTACTGCGGCTTGATCGTTATTCATCGACCGGGGTTTTTGCAATGCCACGTGTGAAGTTGTTCAAAGCGAAGGAAGACGTGGCGCCCGAGCATCACGCGCTGTATGACGAACTGGCGGCGATGCGCGGGCGGCTTAGCGGGCCGGCCAGCGTCGTAATGTACAGCCCGGGCCTCTCCAAACCGTGGAACGACCAAAGCGAGTTTTTGCATCGCGAGACTATCGTCGACATGGGGCTCGCCGAACTCGCCATCTGCGCCGCCGCCCGCGAGCGCGACTGTGCCTACATCTGGAATGCACATACGAGCAAGGCGCGCAAAGGCGGCATCAGCGAGGCCAGCTTGAGCGCAACCCGCGATAACAGCGCATTGGATGGGTTGCCACCGCACGAAGCGACCGTCGTAAGCTATGCGCGTCAACTCATGCGCAGCAATCGTGTTGAGCAAAACACCTTCGATGCTTTGCTCAACGCACAGGGTCCGCAGTGGCTGGTCGAACTGACAGCCCTCATCAGCCGCTATGCCGCGCTGGCGGGCATCCTCAACAGCTTCGAAGTGCTGCCCAAGGCCGACGCCGAGCCCCTGCCGCTGCCCA
>CAIVHG010000088.1 GCA_903905655.1 uncultured beta proteobacterium
ACCTGACCAGGTTCACCACCATGCAATGCGGGGGGGCCCGCCGTTGGACTGCGTATTATGCCTGTAGTCATCGCAAACTGCGAGCATTCGATGGCGTGGGGCGCCCGGAAGCACGCACCTCGCGTGCTACACTTTCACCTGCAAAAATAATGGGGCCGCCGGCAGGTAGCCAGCCTAGGCACCCCTCGGGATCACGAACGCGCACCGGCGCTCTGGTCCAAAGCACAACGGCACAGAGAAGGAGGAGCAGGATGTCGGACCAGACCATAGAGTCGCTTTCTCAGGAGAAGCGCCTGTTTGCCCCAGACGCGCAGTTCGTCAAGCAGGCCAACGTTTCAGGCATGGTCGCCTATCAGGCATTGTGCGCGGAAGCACAACGAGACTACAGCGGCTTCTGGGCGCGCCATGCGCGCGAGCAGCTCACCTGGCAAAACCCGTTCACGCGCGTACTCGACGAGTCCAACGCACCATTTTTTAAATGGTTCGAGGACGGCACGCTCAACGCATCGTACAACTGCCTGGACCGCCATCTGGCAACCCAGCCCGACAAGATTGCCATCATCTTCGAGGCGGACGACGGCACGGTGACGAGGATCACTTATCGCGAGCTGCACCGCCGCGTGTGCATGATGGCCAATGGGCTGAAGAGCCTCGCCATCAAAAAAGGCGACCGCGTCCTCATCTACATGCCGATGTCGATCGAAGTCGTGATCGCCATGCAGGCCTGCGCGCGCATCGGCGCCATTCACTCGGTGGTGTTCGGCGGCTTTTCCGCGAAAAGCGTGCATGAGCGCATCATCGATGCTGGCGCAGTTGCCGTGCTCACTGCCGACGAGCAGATGCGCGGCGGCAAGGCAATTCCCCTCAAGACAGCGGTGGACGAAGCACTGGCGCTCGGCGGTTGCGAGTGTGTGAAACAGGTGGTCGTCTACCGGCGCAGCGGCGGTCCCGTGCAGTGGAGCGACGGCCGCGACCGCTGGCTCCATGATCTGGTGAGTAATCAACCCGAGACCTGCGCGCCCGAATGGGTGAGCGCCGAGCACCCGCTATTCATCCTCTACACCTCGGGCTCGACCGGCAAACCCAAAGGCGTGCAGCACTCGACTGCGGGCTTTCTGCTGCACGCCGCGCTCACCATGCGCTGGACCTTCGACTACAAGAAGCACGACGTATTCTGGTGCACGGCGGACGTGGGCTGGGTCACCGGCCACACGTACGTGTGCTACGGTCCGCTCGCAGTCGGCGCGACTCAGATCATGTTTGAAGGTGTGCCCACCTATCCGGATGCCGGACGCTTCTGGAGAATGATTCAGGACCATCAGGCGACGGTCTTCTACACCGCGCCCACTGCGATCCGTTCGCTGATCAAACTAGGCGCCACTTTGCCGAACAACTACGATCTGTCCAGGCTGCGCATCCTCGGCACTGTGGGCGAGCCGATCAATCCCGAGGCCTGGATGTGGTATTACGAGACCGTAGGCAAATCCCGCTGCCCGATCGTTGATACCTGGTGGCAGACCGAAACCGGCGGCCACCTGATCACGCCACTACCCGGAGTGACGCCGCTGAAGCCCGGCTCGTGCACCCTGCCGCTGCCCGGCATCATGGCCGATATCGTCGACGAAACCGGTCAATCGGTGGAACCCGGCAAGGGCGGCATACTCGTCATCAAGCGGCCGTGGCCATCGATGCTTCGCACCATCTGGGGCAATCCGGAGCGCTACAAGAACGCTTACTTCCCCGAGGAATTCCAGGGCAAGTACTACCTTGCGGGTGACGGCGCGATGCGCGATGAAAACGGTTATTACACGATCATGGGTCGCATCGACGATGTGCTCAACGTCGCCGGCCACCGCCTGGGCACCATGGAGATCGAATCTGCTCTGGTCGCCAACAAACTGGTCGCCGAAGCCGCGGTGGTCGGCCGCCCCGACGATCTCACCGGTGAAGCGGTGGTCGCCTTCGTGGTACTCAAGCAGACGCGCCCCATGGGCGAAGACGCGAAAGCAATGGTGCGCCAACTGCAGGAATGGGTAAGCCACGAGATCGGCCCCATCGCCAAGCCCAAAGAGATCCGCTTCGGCGAGAACCTGCCAAAGACGCGCTCCGGAAAAATCATGCGCCGCCTGCTGCGCGACATCGCCAAGGGCAATGAGATCACGCAAGACGTCTCGACCCTGGAGAATCCCGCGATCCTTCAGCAGCTTAAGGACCCGCAGGGCTGACGCAGTCAGGCGCCCCCCCCCGAGCGGGCGCGCTTTTTCCCATAATATATTTATGGGTTATTTCTCCTATGGATAGCCCATCTTAAGGAACCCGGTGCGGGTTCTATTTGCATTTATCATCGGCCTTCGCATATCATTCCCTGCGGGCACAAAAAACAAAACGCCCGATGCACGTGCAATCGTAGCCAGTTCGTTGAGTTCGTTTACCCAAGGAGGAACGATGACAACGCAAGCGCAGCCGATTTCGCACCACCTGCAGCCCGAGGAAAAACGCGTCGTATTCGCTTCATCGCTCGGCACCGTTTTCGAATGGTACGACTTCTACCTCTACGCAACACTCGCACCGTTCTTCGCAGCACTGTTTTTCCCCAAAGGTAACGAAACCGCGGCGCTCCTCTCGAGCTTTGCAACCTATGCAGCAGGATTCCTGGTGCGGCCTTTCGGCGCCCTGGTCTTCGGGCGCATCGGCGACATCGTCGGCCGCAAATACACCTTCCTGGTCACGATCATCTGCATGGGCGGCGCGACCTGCGCCGTGGGCGTGCTGCCGACGTACGAAGCGGTCGGATGGACGGCCCCGGTGCTGCTGGTCCTGCTGCGGCTGCTGCAGGGGCTCGCGCTGGGCGGCGAATACGGCGGCGCCGCTACCTACGTCGCCGAGCACGCGGCCGAGACCCGACGCGGCTTTGACACGAGTTGGATTCAGACCACTGCGACGCTGGGATTTTTCCTGTCACTGGCCGTCATCCTTGGCTGCCGCGCCAATATGTCGGCAGGCGATTTCGCGCAATGGGGCTGGCGCATCCCGTTCCTGCTCTCCCTGATCCTGCTCATATTCTCGGTCTACATCCGGCTCAAGCTCGAGGAGTCGCCAGTATTCCGCAAGATCAAGAGCGAAGGCCGCACTTCTAAGGCACCGCTCACTGAGAGTTTCGCGCGCTGGAGCAATGCGAAGATCGTGCTGCTCGCGCTGTTCGGCGCCACCGCGGGCCAGGGCGTGGTTTGGTACACTGGGCAGTTCTACGCCCTGTTCTTCCTGACCATCACGCTCAAGCTCGACTACCAGGCGGCATACCTCCTGATCGCCGCTTCGCTCATCCTCGGCACGCCGTTTTTCGTCGTCTTCGGCTGGCTGTCCGACAAGATCGGGCGCAAGAAGATCATCCTTGCGGGCTGCCTGATCGCGGCGGCCACTTATTTCCCGCTTTTCCAGGGCCTGACCCACTACGTCAATCCGGCACTCGAAGCGGCCAGCGCCAAGACCAAGATCACAGTCGCGGCACGTGACTGCGCTTTCCACCTGTTCGTGGGCCCGTGGTCGAAATTCAGCGACTGCGACAAGGCCAAGGACTTCCTCACCAAGCAGGGCATCTCGTTCAAGGCCTCGGATCTCCCCGCAGGCAGCGCTGATACGGTGGTCACGATGGTCGGCGACAAGGAGATCAAAGGCTGGAACGAGGCGCAGTACAAGGAAGCGATAACCGCCGCCGGTTTCCCGGCGAAGGCTGATCCGGCGCAGGTGAACTGGGTGATGACCGGGCTGCTGCTCACCATCATGGTGCTCTACGTGACCATGGTCTACGGACCGATCGCGGCATTCCTGGTCGAACTCTTCCCCAGCCGCATCCGTTATACGTCCATGTCCCTGCCCTATCACATCGGCAACGGATGGTTCGGGGGCATGCTGCCGCTGACAGCAACAGCCATGGTCGCGGTCACCGGGGACATCTACTACGGACTGTGGTACCCGATCAGCGTCGCCGTCATGTCGCTCGTCATCGGCACGCTGTTCTTGAAGGAGACAAAGGATCGAGTGGTGCGCGAGGACCTCGTATGACCAGCTCTGCCGCGCATTGAATCGACATGCCGTGCCTCCTCTCACAGCCCGCGTAACGCGGGCTGTTTTTTTACGTTGCGTGAAACTGAAGCCACACTGTGGCCGGGATCACTGTGTCCGCGTTAAGCTGCAGCTAACACGCCCGCTGACATGAAGATAGCTCTGCTCGCCGACATACACGCCAACCGCGAAGCGCTCGCCGCCTGCCTCCAACACGCACAGGCGGCCGGCGCCGAGCGCTTTGTGTTCCTCGGAGATATCGTCGGCTACGGCGCAGACCCTGCATGGGTTGTGGACTGCGTCATGGAACATGTGCAGCGCGGAAGCGCTGCCGTCCTCGGCAACCACGATGCCGCTGTTGTGCACGCTGCGCCTGCCACGATGGCGCGTGCAGCTCGCGAAGCCATCGAATGGACGCGCGCACAGCTTACGCCCCGGCACCTCGGATTTCTTACTTCACTGCCGGCGACGCTCTCCGAGAGTGACGTGCTTTATGTACACGCCAACGCGTGGGCGCCGCGCGCCTGGGAGTATGTCCTGAGCTCGACCGAGGCGCGCCAAAGTCTGCTCGCCACACCATGCGCCTATACCTTCTGTGGACACGTGCATGAACCGGCCCTCTATCACATGAATCGCAACGCGCAAGTTTCAGGCTTCCTGCCTGTCCCCGGCACTGCCATTCCGCTGGGCAGGCAGCGACGCTGGCTCGCGATTCCTGGGTCCGTGGGACAGCCGCGCGACGGCGTGCTCGCGGCGCGCTATGCCCTGTTCGACACTGCGAGCACTGCGCTCACCTACTTCGAGCTTCCCTATGACTATCAGGCGGCGCTCGCCAAGACGCTTGCCGCCGGGCTGCCGCCGAATATCATGCTGAAATCGCCGCGCCTCGCTGGAGACCGGCGATGAATGCCCCCAATGAAAGCGGCATGCTGATCGACGGCTTCCGCCTGAAGCGCATCATCCACCGCGGCAACATGTCGGAACTGTGGATCGTCACCCGCGGCGACATCAGCATGCCGCTCGTCATGAAGATGCCCATGGTGACCCGCGGCTACGACCCGGCCGCGATCGTCGCCTTCGAAGTCGAACAAATGATACTGCCGGTGCTGAGCGGCATCCACGTCCCGCGCTTCGTCGCTGCCGGCGACCTCGCCGGCCAGCCGCACATCGTGATGGAGTTTATTCCAGGCATATCGCTGCGCACGCGTCTCGCGGATGCGCCACTGCCATGCGCCCAATTAGCGGCAATCGGCGGCGCCGTCGCCGATGCGCTGCACGATGTCCATACCCAGCACGTGATCCACCTCGACCTCAAACCCAGCAGCGTGCTGTTTCGCGAAGGCACGCAGCAGGCAGTGTTGCTCGACTTCGGCCTGTCGCGCCACGACCGCCTGCCCGACCTGCTGTCAGAGGAATTCGACCTGCCAATCGGCACGGCGCCTTACATCGCGCCGGAACAGACGCTGCATATCAGGAACGACCTGCGCAGCGATCTGTTTGCGCTTGGCGTCACGCTTTACCACCTCACCACCGGCGAGCGGCCCTACGGCAATCCGACCACCGTGCTCGGCCTGCGCCGCCGCCTCTACCGCGATCCGGTGCCGCCGCGCGCACTGAACGCATCGTGTCCGGCATGGCTGCAGGAAGTGATCCTGCGCTGCCTCGAGGTCAACCCCGCGGAGCGTTATGACACGGCAGCGCAAGTCGCGTTCGCGCTCCGGCATCCCGATCAGATCGAGCTCACTGCGCGATCAGAGCGCAGGTCGCGCGACTCCTTATACAAGGTGGCGCGGCGCTGGGTGCGCGGCGTGGCAACCGAACTGGATGCCCAGCAATCGGCGCGCGAAGATCTGCTCAGGGCGCCGATCGTGCTGCTCGCGATCGATCTCGCGCAGGAGAGCGACCAGCTTTCTGATATGCTGCGCGCTTCGGTTCTGCAGCTCCTCAATGCCAATCCCAAGTCGCGGCTCGCATGCGCGACCGTGCTCAAGACCTCGCGCATCGCGATGGATGCAGAGGTCGATGCGGCGGGACAGAACCTGCACCTCAAGCACCTGATCGCACTGCGGCACTGGGCGCAACGGCTAGCAATGCCTGCGCAGCGCGTCACCTACCATGTGCTGGAGGCGCCCGACGCCGCAGCCGCGATCGTCCATTTCGCGCAGTCCAATCTCGTGGATCACATCATCATCGGCGCACGCGGCAGCTCCAAACTGCGCCGCTATCTGGGCAGCGTATCCTCGCAGGTAGTGGCCGAGGCGCCCTGCAGCGTCACGGTCGTGCGCCTGCCCGGCCACGGTTCCGCGGAAGAGAGCATGCCTGACTGCTGACCGAGCGCTTGCGTCTGCCGAGACCGATCACGACTCCGTCAATTTGCAGCAGTGCCTGTGGTACAATGCGCCCCCATCCGGAGAGGTGGATGAGTGGTTTAAGTCGCACGCCTGGAAAGCGTGTGTACGGCGCAATCCGTACCGAGGGTTCGAATCCCTCCCTCTCCGCCAGGCATCAAGCATTGGCGCTGTCTACATCGCGACCATGCGCCGCATTCCCGCAGTCCTTTCCTCACTACTGTCACGCTGCCCTCGGCGCTGATGTTCATGTAGTCGAGGCGGGAATCTGCAGATGCCGCGATAGCGATCAAGATCATCAAGTTTGCGCTGCTCCCAGAGGTTCTCATGGCACATAGCGAACCACGCCCATCAACCCCGGCGATCACAGCGCCTGCTGCCAGCGTCGCCCGCAGCGCTACGGCAGGCCAGCCGCTGCGTGTCATTGCGCTGGGGCAATCCCTGATCGAGCACGATCTACGCAAGCATCCATACGAGGGATTCGTTCATCTGAACGAACACCTGCGCGGCGCGGACATCGTGTTCTCCGATCTCGAGACCAGCATTCGGCCGCCGAGCGGCGCCGTTGCAACTCGGGAAGGCGCATATGCCCACAGCGCCGACCCGCAGGTGCTCGATTGCTTGCGCGAACTGTCGGTCAACACGCTTGCGCTGTCCAACAACCACAGCTTCGACCTCGGGCCATCCGGCCTAGCAGCCGCCATCGAGCACGCACACCGCCGCGGGTTTGCTTACGCAGGCACCGGCAGGAACCTCGCTGAGGCCGCTGCCCCCGGCTATCGTGAATGTGCGCAGGTTACCACAGGACTCGTTGCGTTCGCATCAAAAGTCCCGGACGGAGGGCGCGCCGACGACTCCCATGCAGGCGTCAACCATCTCTGCCGGAGCGCCAGCGGCGCTCTGGACGAGGCAGACGCGCGGCGCATTCTCGCGTCCATCACCCTTGCGGCGCAGCGCGCGACCTTTGTGATTGCCTACCACCACGATCATTACTGGGAACCGGATTGGCACGACACACCGCGCTGGAAACAGGACTGGGCCCACGCTTGCGTCGATGCCGGCGCAAACATGTATGTCAGCCATGGCGTGCCGCTGCTTCATGGTATCGAGATCTACAAGCAGCGCCCCATCTTCTACGGACTCGGGAGCTTCATCTTTCATACGCGCACCAAGCTTGGCCATTACGAGCCTTCGGTGTGGGAAAGCGTGATTGCGCAATGCCAGTTCCGGAACGGAACGCTGACCGCGCTGCGGCTGGATCCGGTCGCGCTCAACGAAGCCGGCGATGAGGGTGCGGACTTTCTGGCCACCCGCGGCCGCCCGAGGCTTGCCACCGGTGAGCAGGCCCGTGCAGTAATGGAAAGACTACGCAGCATTTCCACCCCCTACGGCACGGTGCTGGAGATTGGCGCAGGCTACGCTGAGATCAAGGTCAGCCGGGGCGCGCCAGCGCCGGCTGCGTGATTGCTGGTTGTTTGAGGGTATGCGCGATGACGATCAATGCGCTGCGACGCCGGCATCCTGTAGCACCTTGCCCCAGGTCGCGAGTTGCTCTTTGATGTAAGCGCTAAACTGCTCCGGGGAACTCGTCAACGGTTCGAGCCCGGAGCGGACGATCCGTTGCGCTACCCGCTCAGTCGCCACGTCTTTTACGATGATAGTGTTCAGCCTCGCGATGATGTCCCGGGGCGTACCAGCGGGAACCTGCAAACCATACCAGCTGGTGATGACGATACCGGGCAGGGTTTCGCTGATCGTCGGCAAGTCCGGCAGCGCCGTGGAGCGCTGTTTGCCCGCGGTGGCGATCAATCTCAGCCTGCCGGTTTGTGCATGGGGGATTACCGACGGGGCGGTGCCGATCATGAGCGACACTTCCCCGCCCAGGATCGCAAGCGCGGCGGCTCCTCCTCCCTTGTAGGGCACGTGCAGCATATCGACATTGGCGCGTTGTTTTATCAATTCACCAGCAAGGTGCGACAGGCCCAACGGTCCGGAGGAAGAAAACGAAATCTGCCCTGGCCGCGCCTTGGCGAGCACGATCAGGTCCTTGACGGTCTTCACGGGCAGTGAAGGGTGCACACTGAGTATATAGTCCGTCGAGGCGAGCAGACTGACCGGTGCAAGCTCGCGCACCCCGTCGTACGGCATGTTTGCACGGGTGAGCGGAAGCAATATGGTTGACGCAGTGGCAGACATCAGCAGCGTGTAGCCGTCGGGGCCGGATTTTGCGACGAAGGCGGTTCCGATTGCTCCATCTGCGCCCGGGCGATTATCGACGATGACTTGCTGCCCGAGACTTTCGGATAGACTTGCAGCGGCGATGCGCGCGATCGCGTCCGTGCCGCCCTGCGGCGCTGAGGTGACGATCAGACGCAGTGGTTTGCTCGGATAGGGTTGCGCGAACACCGTGCCATGGAGCGCAATCGCAATCACTACGATGACTGATGGCGTTACGACTATTATCCTACTCATAGTCACCTCCAAAACAGAGAGCCGGTTGCAGCTTCTGGTTACATGCAATCGCAGCGGTTTTCGCGGTGACAGATTATAGATGCAGAGACCTGCTCCCCACCAGCCCGGCTAATCTGAGGTCGTGGCATCCGCAATGCTCAATGGCAGATTGCCGCAGAATCGACATGAAGTGTAAGATTCGCAGTGCAGCGCAGGCAGCAGACACCGCGCAGTTACAGCAGTCCACAGGCAGATGAGCAACTCCATATGATAATGGTCACCGGCGGCGCGGGCTTCATCGGGGCAAACTTCATACTCGACTGGATCGCGGCCGAAGGCACCGCAGTCCTCAATCTGGACAAGCTCACCTATGCCGGCAATCTGGGAAATCTCGCTAGCCTGACGAACGATTCCCGCCACATCTTCGTGCGCGGCGACATCAACGATCGTCCGCTGGTCGGGCGGCTGCTCGCCGAGCACAAGCCGCGCGCCATCGTGCATTTCGCCGCCGAGAGCCATGTCGACCGCTCGATCCACGGCCCGGACGAATTCATCCAGACCAACCTGCTCGGAACCTTCAACCTGTTGGAGGAAGTACGCTCCTACTGGAACGGGCTTGCTCAGGAAGCGCATAGCGCCTTCCGCTTTCTGCACATCTCTACCGACGAAGTCTACGGCTCGCTCAACGCGGACGATGCGCCATTCAGAGAAGATACGCCATACGCGCCGAACAGCCCGTACAGCGCCTCGAAGGCGGGTTCAGATCACCTGGTGCGAGCTTATCACCACACCTATGAACTGCCGACGCTGACCACCCACTGCTCCAACAATTACGGGCCCTACCAGTTCCCGGAAAAGCTGATCGCGCTCGTGGTGCACAACGCGCTCGCCGGCAAAGCGCTCCCTGTGTACGGCAAGGGCTTGAACGTGCGCGACTGGCTTTACGTGGGCGATCACTGCAGCTCGCTGCGCAGCGTGCTCGCTCGCGGCCGCGCTGGAGAGACCTACAATATCGGCGGCAACAACGAGCTAACGAACATCGAAGTCGTGCGCATGATCTGCGGGGAGCTGGATCGCCTGCGGCCGCGCGCATCCGGAACCTATGCTGACCTCATCAGCTTCGTCACGGACCGCCCGGGACACGATCTGCGCTACGCGATCGACGCAACCAAGATCAACCGCGAACTCGGCTGGCGTCCGCAGGAAACCTTCGCTACTGGCCTCGCAAAGACCGTGCGCTGGTATCTGGATCACGCGGAATGGGTGCGCGACGTGACGAGCGGCGCCTACCGAAACTGGGTCGAGCAGAATTATCTGAGCAGGGGAAACACATGAAAGGCATCATACTCGCCGGCGGCTCCGGCACGCGCCTGCATCC
>CAIVHG010000089.1 GCA_903905655.1 uncultured beta proteobacterium
CTTCTTCATCCCGCGTAAAATCTTGCACTCGAGTCGGTTGCATCGTCTTCTCCTTAAGTTGGTTTCTGCAAACTCCATTTTAAGGATTACTTTGCAACTGGCTCGTCTCACTCATAGTATCTACAGGCTGCACGTCGTAGGGCGGGTTAGGCGCGCATTGCGCGCCGTAACCCGCCATGCGGATGTTATATGTCGACGCGGTATTTCCTGAGTTTCTTGGGATCGAGATTCAATCCGATTCCCGGCCGATCCGGCAATATCAGCTTGCCGTCTTTTATCGTGAGATCCTGGTCCACAACATGACCCGCGGCATCGAGGTAGGTGCTGAACTCGTGCGCGTGCTGCGACTCGTAGGTGCACGCAAAATGAGCGGCGGCTGCGCAACCGATCTGCATGTCGGCCTGGCTGCCGTTGTGGACCGGGCAGTGGTAGGCACGCGCGAGCCCGAGGATGTCGCGGGAAACGGTGTAACCCGAGCGCGCACACTTGATGACGATGGAACGGATGGCGCCAAGCTCGAGCTGGTCGCGCACGTCCTCCAGCGTGAAACAGCTGTCGTCGCCCGAGATCGGGATCAGCATGCCCTGCGCGGCCACGAGCTTGCCCGCGCCGTCGCGTGCCGCCACCGGCTCCTCGATCAACGCAATGCCGATGTCCTCGAGCGCCTCGGCGCTCTCCAGCATCTGCTGCACGCTGTAGCCCTGGTTCATGTCGACCGTGATCTCGACATCGTTGCCGGCCTGTTTGCGCAGCGCACGCAGCAATACGATGTCCTTGGCGGCATCGATGCCGCACTTGACCTTGAGCGCGCGCAGGCCATAGCGCTTCATCACCTGCTCGGCATCGGCCAGCGTCTCCTTCATCGTTCCCAGCGCAAGCCGCCAGTTGACCGGCAGCGGCCGCAGCGTGCCGCCGAGCAGCTCGGCACAGGTGATGCCCAAGGTCTTGGCCTGCGCATCGCAGATCGCCATGTCGAGCGCAGACTTGGCGACGATGTTGCCGGCGACCGCGTCGAGCGCCGTGCGCACGCTCGGCATGTCGAAGGCATTGACGCCAGTCAGCGCCGGCCCCAGGTGCCGCGTCACGATGGCGAGCAGCGACTGCTGGGTGTCGCCGTAGATGGTAGTGCGCGGCGGCGCATCCGCGATGCCCTGCACGCCATTGGACAGCGTGACGACGATGATGACGTTGTCGGCGCTGTCGATGCGGCCGCGCGCCCATTTGATCGGCCGCGTGAGCGGGATCACCACCGGAATCGCCTCGATGCTGCGTATCGTGAGATCCCGCGCCGTATTCAGCGCATGCTTCGCCTTAGCTTTCACGTTCAACCTTCCTCCACGATGCCCTGGTCCTTGATGACCTTGCTCCACTTCACCATGTCCTTCTTCAGGATGTCCACGAATTCCTCGGGCGAGGTGCCGACCGGATCGATCGCAAGGCTCAGGAATCTCTCCTTCACCGCGGGCTCCTTCAGCACCTCCCTCACCTCTGCAGCGAGCCGGTTGACGAGCGCCTTGGGCATCTTGGCCGGACCGAACAAGCCGACCATCGATCCCACTTCATAGCCGGGCAGTCCCGAAGCCGCCACCGTGGGCAGGCCGGGCGCGAGTGCGCTCGGGCGTCCCGTGGTCACCGCCAGCACTTTCAGCCTGCCGGTCTTGACCTGCGCCATGCCCAACGATGCGGAACCGAACAACACCTGCACTTCGCCGCCGACCAACGCATTAGACGCCGGCCCGCTGCCCTTGTACGCGATGCGCGTGATATTCACGCCAGCCATGCTCTTGAACAATTCCGCTGCCAGATGGGTCGCGGCCCCCGATCCCGCCGAGCCGTAATTGAGCTCCCCCGGCTTGGCCTTGGCGAGCGCGATCAGTTCCGTGACGGTCTTCACCGGCACCGATGAGTGCACGAAGATGAAGAACGGCGCTTCCGCTTCAAGCACGATGGGCGTGAAATCCCTGAGCGGATCGTAGGTCACGCTTTTGCGCAGGAAGGGCGCGAGCCAGATGGAACTGCCGTAGACGAGCAGCGTATAGCCGTCGGGCGCCGCCCGCATCACGATGCCCGCGGCGATGGTGCCGCCCGCGGCGCCGCGGTTGTCAATCACGATCTGCTGGCCGAGACGGACGGCGAGCGCCTGCGCGACGATGCGTCCCGCGACTTCGTTGCCGCCGCCCGGCTCCGGTGCCAGCATGCGGATCGGATGCGCCGGGTAATTCTGCGCGAGCGCCGCGCCTGTGCAAAGAGCCGACAATCCCAAGATCCATAGCGCGTTCATCATCGATGACTTTCTCATGTGCTCTCCAGTTCTGTATTTCGTTATGGACTGCGCTAATGCAGCGGCGAGAAACTCACCGGCACCATCAGTATGTTCTGCATTCTAAGCGACACTGCGCGCGGCGTGCGCTTCAGTCTCTGGTCGACCACAGAAATCGGCCAGATGCCGGCTTTCGCAGTCGCCTCCCGCACGCGCTCGCGCTCAGCCACGTCCCGGTACGCCCAGATGTGCACCCACTCGTGCACCGGGCCGGACTCGGAGTAGCAGGCGGCGACCAGCGGCGAATACTTCAGGCGCTCCTCCAGGATCTCGTTCCAGGCGCTGATGACTTCGGGGATGCCGCCGTGTGGATAGTGATAGGTGCGGATCTCATAGAGCCTGCCGAGCTGGCGCGGCGCGAGCGGCGGCGAGAACGGCGCCGCGACCAACACTTTGGACTCGTGCTCGACCACGAATTCCGAGATCTGCGGCGGCCATCCTTCGATCTGAGCTGCCGCGGCGAGCACGCGCTCGCGCTCGGCCGCACTCGCGTAACTCCACAGCGCGACCAGCTGGTTGAGCACGCCAACCTCGGTGCGCCAGAATCCTGCGAGTGGTGACAGCTTGACGCGCGCCGCCAGCGCCTGCTCGAAGCGCTGCTCGGCCAGCGCCACCGTGCGCGACTTCAGGGTGTAAGTTTGCAACTCCAGAATCATGCATCGCTCCACTGCACTACAACGCTCTTCATTCCAGGGCCGCGCAGTGGAACCCGGAATCCAGAAATCAAACCGCTGCCGGATTCCGGGTTCTGCCCTGACGGGCAGCCCCGGAATGACGGTGTCTGGTCATTTGGCCCACGTCGCACACGCTGATATCTATAAGGCCAGATCTAAGCCTAAGCAGTCGGCAGCCCGTTTGGATAGAGGCGCGGCAACCAGCCGGTGCCCTCGATGCGCGCCCACAGCTGCGCCTTCTGTTCGTCGGTGATCGGATGCATGGGCGGGCGCACCGGGCCGGCAGCCATGCCGATCCTTTCCATCCAGTACTTGGTTTGGGCGAGCGGATGGGTGGCCGCGTGCTTGTCGCGCAGCACGCTGTACATGGTCTGCCACACGTCGCGCAGCGGCTTGAGCTCTTGGTATTTGCGCGCTGCCTCCGCGCCTTTGCCCTGCCGCGCGAGGTCCCAGTATTCCTGGATCGGTTGGTAATCCGGGCTCTGCAGCAGGAACACCGAGGTGGTGCCCAGCATCACCTGCTGGCCAAAGTAGAGCGTCATGTCGAGCAGGAACTCTTCGTTCGACGCGCTGACCACGATCTCTTTGCCGCACAGTTCCACGCAGCGCAGCGTGTGGCCGACGTCGTTGATCGCGTTCTTGAGCGCGCACACGTTCGGTATTTTCGCCAGGCGCGCCGCCGTCTCCGGCGTGAATGCGATGCCCGCGTGATAAGTGTTGTAGGCGAAGATCGCGATGTCGACCTTGGATGCCACGTATTCGTAGTATTCGCAGATCATCTCCTGCGACTTCGCCCACTCGTAGGGAATCCAGATCATCACTGCGTCGGCGCCGACCGCTTCGGCATGCTTGGTGAGGTTGATGGTTTCCTGCACGCTGTGGTCAGTGGTGTGCGCGTAGGCGACCACGCGGCCGCGTGCGGCGTCGATCGCGACTTCCATGGCGCGCTTGCGCTCCGCGACCGACATCACCCACGGCTCGGAAAACCCGAAGCCCAGCCCCGTGGACTTCACCGCGATCATGCGCTCGACGTTGTGGCGGATGCCCGCCTCGTCCAGCGAGTAATCCTGCTTGTACGGAATCATCGGGCTCGTGAACAGGCCCTTCAGATGGGCGCGCGCCCAGTCTTTTGCATCTCGCTTGTGTATCATTTTATTCCTCTAATATAAATAATCTGCGTCGTCATTTGTTGCTGCCCGGCTGCAAGGCTAGCATCAGCTCGCGCAGATCGGTCAGCGTTTCGAACTTCCAAACCAGCTGCACCACCTGGTCGGCCTTGGCCTGTCCGAGGACCGGGGTTGCGATCAGCCTGAACTTTTCCTCGATGTCGGCATTGCTCGGCGCCAGATAGCGTGCGATCTGACTGCGATCGAGCTCCAGGCTGTGGCTTGCGCCGCTCTTGACCCTGATCGTGATGCGCACCAGGCTGCGCGCCGGGTATTGCCGCTCGTAGTCCTCATTTTCGGTGATGCGCACTTTTTGCGCCATCGCGCGATACGCTTCATTGCGCAGCGCCTCGGGCCGGTACGCAGGACCGAGCAACTGCCCCGGATCGCTTGTGCAGATTGCGACCGCCAGGCAGTACGGCATGCTGCCGCGGGCGGCGATTTCACTTTCCGGATGCGGCTTGTTGAAGATCGCGGTGCGGCGCATGCATTCCGCGTGGATTTCGACGACGTCCGCGGGCTGGATGTCGTGTTCGCGGATCAGCATGAACGTCGCCTCGATGGCCGAGGCGATCGGACCGACGGCGGCGTAATACTTGGTGATGACTCCGCTCAATAGCTCCCACTGCGCGAACGTGCCGTCTTCGTCGATGCCTTCGGTCAAACGCTGCGGATAATTTTTCTCGGAGAGCACGGCTAGCCAGGTGCCCGCCACGTCGCGTATGCCGGTGGTGCCGCGCGCTGCCATTTCCGCCGCCAGGAGCCCGGTGCTGCACGCCTGTCCTCCGACCAGCCACTTGACGGTCGCCGGCTGGTGGGCGCGGCCGGTTGCGCACGGCGCGAGATTGAGCGCGATGCCGATCGCGTTGTCCATGCCCGCGGCGTCCAGACGCAACAGATGGGCCGCAGTCGCCGCGGGTCCGATCGCGCCCAGCAAGCCGATGGTCGACCAACCTCGGTAAAACGCGTCCGGATGCAGCGCGCGCCCGAAGCGAATTTCGATCTCGTAACCGGCGACCACCGCAGGCAGGATCGCCGCGCCGCCGAGCCCGAGGCGCTCTGCGAGCGCGAGCGCGACCGAGATAATCTCGCAGCCCGGATGAACCGTGCCGCGCGGCGCGGCATCCGCGAGCTCCAGGCCGAATATGTAGGTCGAGTGGGCAAGGCCGGCGAGCGCCGCGGTGGTCTTTTCGCCGCCGGGCAGCAGCGTCGCTTCCGGCCGGCCGCCCTGGGACAGCACGTAGGAACGGATGGAATCTGCAATCCCGCCCTCGTAGCCCGCGACCATGCAGCCTATCGTGTCGAGCACGCGCTGCTTCGCGCGCAGCAGCACTTCCGCGGGCAGGTTCTGCAGCGTGAGCCCGGCGGCGGCGCGCCCCATCGCGCGCAGCGGGTCGTTCGTGAGATTTGATGCCGGAGTTTCGTTCAACTCGTTCTGCTTCCTGGATGTAAACGGGAGCGCGGACTAGCCGAAGCGAGCCCGCCAGTTATTATTTTTCGAACACCACCTGCAGTTCGCCCAGGCCTGGAAAGCGCGCGACGACTTCAGTGCCGGGCTCGACCTCGATATAGCCGGTCATGGAGCCGGTAGTGACGATCTGGCCAGCGCGGATGCCGCCGCAGTGCGTGCCCGCCTGATCAGCGAGGCGCTGGATGACTGCCACCAGATCGCCGCCGGGATTGCCTGTCTTCTCGGCGACAACTTTGCCGTTGAAGCTGAGCACGACCGGCTGCCGCTCGGTATCGAGCGCGCGCCAATCTGCGAGCAGCGGGCCGGCCAGGATGGCGCCGTTGGTCGCATTGTCCGCGAGCCGCCATCCCTCGGATGCCGCCTTGCGATCAGCGAGCCGGCTGTCACAGATCTCAATCAGCGCGACCGCGCCCGTGATCGCGTCGGCAACCTGCTCGCGATCGTACGGCGGCTTGCACAGGTCGCGCCCGATGCGAAACGCGATCTCGCATTCGATCGCGGGCTTGCGAAAAGCGTTGCGCGCAAAGCGCGCCGAGGCGCCGTGCACGGTGTTGCTGTAGATCGGGGCAAAGTTCCGATGCTCGACCGTCGAGCCCGGCGCGACCTTCCAGGCCCCGACCGGCGCACACGCTTCCTGCACGCGCGCCTGCACCACCAGCGCATCGGCGACCGACAGCGGATGAGCGGCGATGAATTCCGCGTCGACCTGCGCCCCGCCCCTGCGGACTTCCAGTAATCGCGCGACTGCGGCTTCGTTATGTGTACTCACAAGCTTTCCTTTGCCGAATGACGGTCCGACGGAGACCTTACGGCGGGATCGGAATCCCGCCCTATCCCCGATAAATATCTGAACGGCGGGTGTGACCCGCCCTACAACGGTTGGTTTGCCGCGCTCGTAGGGCCGGTCACACCCGCCAATACGACCCGTTCCAAACGCTTGCGCAAGCAACCAGAACGGTCACGTATTCTACCATCGGATCCAAGCCCCTCAGAGCATCACGCCGCGCGCGCAGATTCGCCTAGAATTGACCTAGGTCATAGCTCACCGCAGGCGCGTCCGGCAATCTGCTGGAGGCGCTGCGGCGCATCCTGTACACAACGGCACTCGAACGAGGAGTAGACGCGATGTCCGATTCGATCAAATACCTGCTCGACGAATCTCAGATGCCCAAGCACTGGTACAACATCGCGGCCGACCTGCCGGAGCCGCTGCCGCCGGTGCTGCATCCGGGCACGCTCAAGCCGCTCGGGCCCGACGACCTGACGCCGCTGTTTCCGATGGCGCTGATCGAGCAGGAGGTGAGCACCGAGCGCGAGATCGAAATCCCGGAGCCGGTGCGCCAGGTCTATCGCCAGTGGCGGCCCTCTCCCCTGTTCCGTGCGCGCCGGCTCGAGCGCGTGCTCGGCACGCCGGCAAAGATCTATTACAAGTACGAGGGCGTGTCGCCCGCCGGCAGCCACAAGCCAAACACCGCCGTCCCGCAGGCCTTCTATAACCGCCAGGCGGGCATCAAAAAGCTCACCACTGAGACCGGCGCCGGCCAATGGGGCTCGTCGCTCGCGTTTGCGGGCGCGCTGTTCGGCATCGAGGTGCTAGTGTTCATGGTGCGCGTGTCGCACGATCAGAAGCCGTACCGCCGCGCCCTGATGGAAACCTACGGTGCGCGTTGCGTCGCGTCGCCGTCGAGCGAAACGCAGTCCGGGCGCGCCATCCTGGCCAAGCGCCCTGATCATCCGGGCAGCCTGGGCATCGCGATCTCGGAAGCGGTCGAGCTCGCAGCACAAAGGGACGACACCAAGTATGCGCTGGGCTCGGTGCTCAACCACGTGCTGCTGCACCAGACGGTGGTCGGCATCGAAGCAATGGCGCAGATGGAGATGGCCGGCGACTATCCTGACGTGATCGTCGCCTGCACCGGCGGCGGTTCGAATTTCGGCGGCATCGTGTTTCCGTTTCTGGGCGCGCAGCTGCGCGGCGGCAAGAAAGTGCGCATCGTCGCCATCGAGCCGGCGGCCTGCCCTTCGCTGACGCGCGGAAAATATGCCTACGACTTCGGCGACACCGCGCATCTCACGCCGCTCACCAAGATGCACACGCTGGGCTCCACCTTCACGCCGCCCGGCTTCCACGCCGGGGGGCTCAGGTATCACGGCATGTCGCCGCTGGTGAGCCACGTCAAGCAGCTCGGCCTGATCGAGGCGCGCGCCTATCACCAGATCTCCTGCTTCGAGGCCGGCGTGCAGTTCGCGCGCGCCGAGGGCATCCTGCCCGCACCCGAAGCGAACCACGCGGTGCGCGGCGCGATCGACGAGGCGCTGCGCTGCAAGCAGGAAGGCGTCTCGCGCACCATCCTTTTCAACCTGTGCGGGCACGGCCACTTCGACATGCAGGCCTACATCGATTACTTCGGCGGCAAGCTGAAGGACCTCGACTACGAAGAGTCGGAGCTGGCAATGGCGCTGGCAGGTCTGCCCTCGGTCGCGGCGGCCTAAGCTTTCTCTGCGCAACAGCAGGCAGTTTGTAGGGCGGGTCACACCCGCCATTCAAACGTTGCGAGGCTGAGGCTCTCGTTCCCTGACACTGCACCGCGGCGGGTGTGACCCGCCCTACGTCGCAGATCTCAGGGACGCAGTGCGCTCTGATTGAGCCGCACGCGCCGGCGCGCGTCCGCATGCCCAGCGCAAAATCTGTTAGCATCGCACCTGGGAACGGATATCTGCCGCGCAGTCATGAAGCGCCGGCGCAAACCTGAATCTGGAGTGCCGCAGAGAATGACCACCGCAACCGCCCCCGGGCAGCAGTCCTTCCGCGACGTCTGGCTGATCTCCCTCGCCCACGGCCTCACCCACTGGTACCTTGCGACCTTCTTTCTGCTGCTGCCGGTGATCGGCAGGGAGTTCGGCTTAAGCTATACGCAGATCGGGATCATCATGACGGCGCAGTACGTGATGGGCGCGCTCACCAATCTGCCGGCCGGCATGCTGGTAGACACCATGGGCAAGAAGGGTTATTGGATGGCCCTGTCCCTGTTCTGGATCGGCTTCCCGTACGCGCTGATCAGCCTCACGCATTCCTTCTGGATGGTGCTCATATGCATGACGCTGGTAGGCATGGGCAATAACTTCTGGCACCCCGCTGCAATTTCGGCGCTCGCCCAGCGCTATCCCGACCGCAAGGGCTTAGTGCTTTCGATCCACGGCATGGGTGGCAACGTGGGCGAGGCGCTGGCGCCGTTCGTGATCGGCGCGATGCTCGCGTGGTTCAGCTGGCGCACGGTGGTGGTGCTTAACGTCGCCCCGGGGCTCATCATGTCGGTAGTGATTCTGCTTGTGCTCGGCGCCTTCACCATGGACCGGCACGAGGAGAAGACGAAGAAGCACGCGGGCGGTTTCAAGAGCTACATGAAGGGCTTCTCGCAACTGCTCACGAACAAGCCGCAGATGCTGCTCGCGGTCAGTTCGGCATTCCGCAACATGACTCAGGCCGGATTGCGCACCTTCCTGCCGGTCTATCTCGCGTACGAACTCGGTTACTCTACGTTTATCGTCGGCGTGATCCTCGCGGTGCTGCAGTTGATGGGCTTCATCAGCCAGCCGATCGCCGGGCACCTGTCGGACAAGATGGGCCGCAAGCGCGTGGTCGCCTCGAGCATGGCGCTGACCGCGGTGATGATCGTGGGCATCGTGCTCGCCGGCAAGAGCCTGATCTTCATCCTGTTCGTATCCCTGATCGGCTTCTTCCTCTTTGCAACGCGCGCGGTGGTGCAGGCGTGGGCGATCGAGGCGGCGCCTCGTAATCTCGCGGGCAGCGCAATCGGCCTGCAGTTCGGCGTCGGCGCCCTGGGCTCGAGCTTCGGGCCCGCCTTGTTCGGAATCGTCGCCGACCATTACGGCATCTACCCGGCGTTTTACTTTCTCGCGGGGACCATCGTGTTCGCAAATGTGCTGATCGTGTTCATGCCGAGCGGCGCGCTGGAGCATCGCGAAGTCGCTGCGACGACCTGATACATCGCAGTCATGCCGGGGAAAGTCTGTAGGGCTTGTAGGGCGGGTCACACCCGCCATTCAGACCTTATGAAGGCGAGACTCTCGCTTTAATTGGCATTGCACGGTGGCGGGTGTGACCCGCCCTACGCCGCTCAATCTTCTTCATCGCACCTTCTTGGGATGGCTGAGCGCGCCGCCGCCCCACAGCAGCAGGGCGTTGACCCAGAATATCGGGAACAGGCCGAACGCTGCCGCGAGCGCGCCGAATGCGGCCGGGCTGACGAGGCGGGTGCAATGGATCACCGCCATGCGCACGCCCATCGCTTCTCCCGAGCGGCCGGGCGGCGATCTGCTGAACATGAGCATGGTGATGATCGGCTGGCCGCAGCCCATGCCGATGCCGAACATGAACGAGATCATGCTCAGTACGACGGCGCCCTTGAAGAACGGGATCATCATCAGGCTAGCCGCTCCGATGAAGAACGAATAGGCGAGCAGCCGCTCCTCCCCCAAGCGCGCGATCATGCGCCTCATCACGATACGCACGACGAACGCCGCCCCGGCATTCACGGCCAGTATGACCCCGATGAGCGACGCCGCAATCCCCACCGAGTGCGCGTAGACCGGGAGATAGAACTTGTAGAGATCCTGCCCGACGTTGATCAGGCTGGTCGCAGTGAGCACCTTGACCAGGCCGCGCTCGGCGACGATATCGCGCAGGCTGCCGGAGGGCGCATCCTCACCCGAGCCGCGCGGCAGGACTGCACCCCAGATCACGAGCAGCACAGCCGGCACGGCGGATAGCACGGCGAATGTCAGAAAGGCGGTGGCATAACTCGTGCGGTCGATCAGATAACCCACGAGCACCGGAGCGATAAAGGCAGAGAGCGCATTGACCAGGCTGTAATTGCTGTAATTTCCAGCGCGTTCGCTCGGCTTGCTCAGCAGGCCGACCAGGTTCTGCGTGCACAGGAAAAGGAACGACGCAGCAAAACCGCTGACAGCCGCCGACACGAAGACCGCCGGCAACGTGGATGAAAAATAAGGCACGAGCAAGGACAGTCCGCCGATCACCGCACCATACGTGAGAGGCAGGCGCGTGCCGAAACGGTCGGAGAGCCGGCCGCTGTGCCAGGAAAGCAGCATCGGGACCAGCGCGAAGGTCGTCGCGAGCATGCCGATGGTGAATGGCTGCGCGCCGAGATCGAGCGCATTCAGGGTGAGCAGCAGACGGCCGCCCAGCACCGTGAGATTGTTTAAGAACGTCAGCGCAAAGACGAAATAGATGAGCAGCAATTCAGCGCCGCTTCCCGGGCAGGCTGATCGCGCCTCCGCCCCACAACATCAGGGCATTGACCCAGAATATTGGAAACAAGCCGAACGCCGCCGCGAGCACGCCGAATGCTGCCGGGCTGACCAGACGAGTGAGGTGTACTACGCTCATGCGCACGCCCATCGCTTCTCCCGAGCGTCCGGGCGGCGATTTGCTGAACATGAGCATGGTGATGATTGGCTGGCCGCAGCCCATGCCCACCCCGAAGATGAACGAGACCACGCCGAGTATGATGGCGCCCTTGAAGAACGGGATCAGCATCAGGCTGGCCGCTCCAATGAAGAACGAATAGGCGAGTAGCCGCTCCTCCCCAAAGCGCGCAACCAAGCGCGCCATCACGATGCGCACGACGAACGAAGCGCCCGCATTGACGGCAAGCACCACGCCGATAATCGACGCCGACAGCCCCACGGAGTGCGCGTAGACCGGAAGGTAGAACCGGTAGAGGTCCTGTCCGGCGTTGATCAGGCTGGTGGCGGCGAGCACCCGGATCAGGCCGCGCTCGGCCAGTATGTCGCGCAGGCTTCCGGCGGGCGCATCCTCACCCGTGCCGCGCGGCAGGACCGCGCCCCAGATCACCAGCGGCACGACCGGCACGAAAGATATGACGGCGAAGATCACAAAGGCGATGCCATAACCCGAGCGGTCGATCGCATAGCCGACCAGCATCGGCGCGAAAAACGTGGCCAGTGAAGTGGACAGGCTGTAATTGCTGTAATTCTTTGCGCGTTCGGCGGGCTTGCTCAACAGGCCGACCAGGTTCTGCGTGCACAGCATGATGAAGGCGATCGAAAGACCGCTGATCGCCGCCGCCGCGAAGATCGCCGGCAGAGATGGCGAAAAATAGGGCACGAGCATGGAAACTGCGCCCACGACGCAGCCGAAGGTGAGCGGCCAGCGCGTGCCGAAGCGGTCGGTGAGCCGGCCGGTGTGCCAGGAAAGCAGCAGCGGGATCAAGGCGAAGGTCGTGGCGAGCATGCCGATGGTGAACGGCTTGGCACCGAGTTCGAGCGCATGCAGCGTAAGCAGCACGCGCCCTCCCTGCACGACGAGAATGTTAAAAAACGTTATAAAGAAGACGAAATAGATGCGCTGCAAATCAGCTCGGGAACTTTGGGTTGGTAATCTGCCAGTTTAACGCGACTGGCGCGTCCTGTGCAGCCTTGTGCCTGAGGGCAAAACGTGCAGCCGCAACAGGCTTACAATATCAGCCGAGGCCCGACACACATCCAGATTTGGTCGGCTTTTCCATCCCTGCAGGAGAGACTACCGTGATGAGACGCAACATGATGATCGTCCTGTTCGCCACCACCCTGATGAGCGTGCCCGCGCTTGCGCAGCCCCAGCGAGCAAGCGCAGCCTGGCCGGCGCGCACGGTGCGCATCCTGGTCGGCTTTCCCGCCGGTTCATCGCCCGACCTCGTGGCACGCGTGCTGGCGGAACCGCTGTCCAAGGCGCTGGGACAGAGCGTGATCGTGGAAAACAAAGCGGGCGCCGGCGGCAACATCGCGGCCGATCAAGTCGCCAAAGCCACCGACGATCACACGATCGCCGTGCTGATCAACGGCAATATGACGATCGCCAAGCTGCTCAACCCCGCAACGCCGTTCGAGCCTTTGACGGATCTCACGCCGGTCTCGCTGGTGGGCACGGCACCGCTGGTGCTCGCAGCATCGATCAACATCCCTGGACCGGACTCTGCGTTCCTCAATGCCGCACGCGAATCCGGCAACAAGTGGAACTACGGCTCACCGGGCATCGGCACCGTCGCGCACATCGGCATGGAACTCTTGAAGAGCCGCGCCGGTATCGATCCGGTGCATGTCGCTTATCCCGGCAATCCACAGGTCATCACCGCGATCATCGCCAACCAGGTTCATCTCGCGTTGCTGCCGCCGGCGCTGGCGATGGCACAGGTGCACGCCGGCAAGATGCGCGCGATTGGCGTCACCTCCGCGGAGAAGAGCCCGCTGGTGCCCGAACTGCAGAGCCTTTCGAGCATCGGACTCAAGGACTTCAACCTGGAAATCTGGAATGCGGTCGCCGCACCCAAGAGCATGCCCAGGGAGCTGGTTGCAAGACTCTCTGCGATGATCGCCGAGATCGTGCACACGCCGGCGATGCGCGAAAAGCTGATTCAGCAGGGATGGACGCCGGTCGGCTCGACGCCGGAAGTACTCGCCACCCGCATCAAGTCCGACACCGCTCAACTGGGCGGCGTCATCACGAAACTCAACATACGCGCCGAATAAACGCCGCGCCGTCCTTACGACGAACGACATAACGAAATAGGTATTCAGCGCACGGCGGGTTATGGCGCGCGGTGCGCGCCTAACCCGCCTTACTCCGCCTAACTGCAATGGCGGGTGTGACCCGCCCTGCAACGGCTGGTCCGCTGCGCGCGTAGTGCGGGTCACACCCGCCATTCAACAGACGCGTTACCCGCCTAGCGCCGGATAATCCGTATAGCCCTCGGGTCCCGGCGTATAGAAGGTATTGGCATCGGGCGCGTTCACTGCAGCGCCGGATTTCCAGCGCGCGACCAGATCGGGGTTAGCAAGGAACGGCCGCCCCGCCGCGATCAGATCGCATTTGCCGGCCGCCACGTCGCTTTGCGCGCGCACCGCGTCGTAGCCCCCGCACATGATCAGCGTGCCCTTGAACTCGCTGCGGAACGTCGCCTTCATCGAATCGGGCACCGGTGGCGCCCCCAGCGCCGAATGATCGACCAGATGGATGTATGCGACGCGGTTGTTCAGCTGCTGCGCCAGAAATGTGTAATCGGTTTCCATCGCCGGGTAGATCGGCATATCGCTCGCCACGCCGAAGGGTGAGAGCCGGATTCCGACTTTCTCTTTGCCGACTGCGCCGACCACGGCATCGACCACTTCCAGGACATAGCGCGCGCGGTTCGCGATCGCGCCGCCGTAGCCGTCGGTGCGCTGGTTCGAATTCGGCCGGATAAATTGCTCGAGCAGATAACCGTTTGCACCGTGCAACTCCACGCCATCCAAACCCGCAACCAAGGCGTTCCTGGCCGCCTGCACGAATTCCCCGAGGGTCGCACGCATGTCCGCCTCGGTCATCGCCTGCGGAATCGCATTGAGCTGCATGCCTTGCGCGTCGGTCCACATCTCGCCCGCTGCCTGCACCGCCGAGGGCGCCAGCACCCGCGCGCCTGCCGGCAGGTTGAGCACGTGTGCAATGCGCCCGCAATGCATGAGCTGGACGAACATCTTCGCGCCGCGCGCATGCACCGCGTCGGCGATGCGCTTCCAGCCCGCGACCTGCGCGTCGGAAAATATTCCCGGGATGCGCGCGTAGCCCAGCCCATTGGGCGAAGGCGAAGTGCCCTCGGAGATGATGAGGCCGGCGGACGCGCGCTGTGCGTAATACTGCGCCATCAGTTCGTTCGGCACGTTGCCGAGCGCGCGGCAACGCGTCAGCGGCGCCATCACCAGGCGGTTCTGCAGGGCGAGCGGGCCCACGGAGGTGGCTTTGAACAACAGCGACATATCAATTTCCTTTCACGATCAAAAAACGCCATTCCAATGGCACCACAGGCGTAAATCAGTTAATAGCGATTGCTGTGCATGGAGGCCGCCACAAATGCGAAGCCCCACGAATTGCTCGCAGGGCCTCACAGTTTTGCCACCAGTGGTGGCTTGGGTCGTCACGTCACCGTGACGTATGCCGGCCTGTCGTTACCGGCTTCTGGGGAAAAGCTGTCAGAAGGTTCATCGATAGATCCGCCCTCCATTCTCGACACATCCTGCGTCCGGCGCTCCCAGGGGTTGCTAGCCGCCAAACTCGTGTCCACACTACTTACATCTGTTACTTGAACCCTGTTACTACTTGCATCTACTGCCGTTACCTCTTACATCTGCCACAGTTACCCGGCCCTGGATAATCCTCAAACTTTCAAACTAATGTGGTCGCCGCAAGCCCGCTTCAGGTACACCCGACATAAGGGGCGCGCACAACAGCGTGACATTGAAGCAGCAACCGAGTCTACATGGTTAGTCTGAAAACCCATCCCGAACCGAATTACTGAAGCAGTTACATTTGGCGCCTTTCTCGACTCGTCGTCAAGCGATTTTGTGTAATCAATTTTGTCTGGCTGTGACGTAGATCAAACGCATGAAGGACGCCATATAGGGAGCGAAATCTGTGGCCTGCGACACCTGTAGTCAGCACCGCTTTTAGAGGGTATGATTTATATTTTTTCGCCTCGCACGCAGCCACAGCCACAGCCACAGCCACAGCCAGACTTCCACCGGGCGCGACCTTCCACAAGCAGATATAGGGCGGGACACACCCGCCGTCACGCACGATGCGCTAAACGCGTGGCGATCGAAATGGCGTGAACGACATTTCTTCTAGGTATGCACGCAATGGCTCTGTTGCCAGATCGCGCGCTTCGCTCATCGATGTTGCCGCCGGTCGATGTTGATTATGTTACGCGTTGACG
This sequence comes from uncultured beta proteobacterium, assembly GCA_903905655.1. Classification (GTDB taxonomy): domain Bacteria; phylum Pseudomonadota; class Gammaproteobacteria; order Burkholderiales; family SG8-41; genus PALSA-1004. The sequence continues at coordinate 15,423 of CAIVHG010000089.1, forward strand.
TTTTAGAGGGCGGGCATCAAGATGAGATGCCGCGCTAGTACGCCCAATAAGGCCCGGTGCCGTGCAGGGTGCTGGCGTTCTCGATCGCTGCGTATACACTGCGGCCAAAGAAAAACGGCATGCCCCAATCGAAGGTGTTGCGGCCGCTGCGGCCGATGCTTCCGCCTACAGAGGCAGCCCTGATCGTGGAGTCGAGCGCCTGCAGATTGTAGATCGTGAAATTGACCGTTCCTGACGCGCCGCCTGCAGACGTGTTGACGGCGGACAGCGAAAGCGGCGTGGCCGGGCAATAAAAGCCCGTAGACACTGAACACGACGGAATGGTGCGGTCGGTAAAGAACAAGCCGTTCGAACCGCTGTCCAGAAAGCTCGAGGTGAGCACCGTGCCTTTGTAAGTGGTGGTGAAATTGCCCGAGCTGTTCGCCGCATAGACGGTAGCCGTACCGACGTTGTTGTTGCTCTGGGTGTCGATGCCGAAAATCAATACCCCAGTCAGAGTAGTCGCGCCGCCGGCGGGCACCGCAGGCATTGTCAGCACCACGCCATTTTTGTCCGTAGCAAACGCTGCGACCGGGTTTGAAACCTGATTCGCGAGAGGCATCACGCTGCCCGTGCAAGCCGAAGCCGTGCAGTCATAGTACGTACCTGCAACCGCCTGCGTCACGCAAGCAGAACCGCAGTCCTGGTTGAACAGGCCGATGCCAAGTATGCCATTGGCGCCCAGCGCCGCGACTGTCCCGAGGTTCGAGCCTCTGCTGCTGCAATTGCTCGGGATGCTCGTGAATGCGGCGTTGGTGTCGCTGATTTGCTGTACCGGGATGGACGACGCAGTCTCGCCGGCGATTTTCACATCTGCGCGATGCACCGAACCCCAGAGAATGCCACTCACAAAAACCGCGCACTCACCTGCCGGGCTACCGGCGGCAGCGGTAACCGCAGGCAACGCCAGTGCGGAATCGAGCACACCCGGCGTGATGATGCGCAGCCCATAGGAGCCGGTATCGACCAGCACGTGATCGATGCTCTGGCAGATCGTGGTGCCGGGACGGCACACTGTGACGGTCACGAAGGGCACATTGATGAGATTGTTGACGCCCGCTGGCCCGCTGTCGATGACGACGACGGCGACATTGCTTGCCGCTGCCGTTACGCCGAGCGTCACGGACCCGCTCGCAATGCCCCCTGCGCCGGTGCAGTTCAAAGTGTAGGTGTAGTTGCCGGCCGCGGTCTGCGTTACTGCAAGGCTGCCGCTGGTGCCGCGGCTGCCGGTCCATGAGTCCGCTGCAATGCACGAAGTTGCGTTGGTGGTGGACCAGGTGAGCGTTGCGGACTGCCCCGCTGCCACGCTTGTCGGTGCCATGGAAAGACTAACAGTCGGCAGCGGTGTGGACGCGACTGCAACCACGACCGATGCGCTGCTGGAAACGCCATCGCAGGTGATGGTATAGGTAAACGTACCGGCGCCGGATGGAGTGACCAACTGTGAACCCGACAGCGCTTTTGTCCCGCTCCAGGCGTCGCTTGCCGAACATGCGGACGCGTTCGAACTCGACCAGGTGAGCGTCGTCGACTCGCCGACGGTAAGCGCGGTCGGACTCGCGCCGACGCTGACGATCACCGGATTGGCGGCGGCCGCGGCGGTGGATGTGCTCGACGAGCCCCCTCCTCCGCCGCCTCCACAGGAAACGAGCAGCAGACAGGCGACGACTGCCGCGACCCACAGACCAATGCGCTTATGCAAGTAATCTAATCCGCCGTTCATGCGGCCGCCGCATCAGCGCACGTCATTCGCAGTAAACCCTGCCGGGAATTGCGCCGGAACCCATGCACTACCTTCGTAAGCGCGCATATGGCCGCCCATGTTGATCACGACCTCGGGTTGATCGATCTCCAGGCGCGAGCGCCCTGCCTTGGGCGTCTTCTCCGATTCAGCCAACATGGTGTTGAAGTGCCTGCCCAGGAGCGACTTCATGTCCGGCAGGACGGGGCCCTCCCAGGTGACGGCGAATACGACGCCGCTGCCCGAGATGAATTCGCGCACGTGCGTGCCGGTCGACAACGTCGTATCGCGCACCACGTAGCTCGACACTGCAGACGACACGCTGGCCACGACCTTAGTGCCTTCCGAATTGAAGGCGTCCGGCGACCCGCCGAGTGCCGCATGGCCCACGCCCGCTTGAAGCAGCCAAGCCACCTGCAAAAAATATATAGCGCGCATCTATAACCTCTTCCAGCAGTCAGCGCAATGCGCCCTGCGACCGATACCAATCAGTCCAATGTAGACTAAATTCCAAGTGTTAGTTGTAAGCATTTGTAGAAATCGCGCTGCCGCACCACATAGCAAAAACACTGGCTATTATGCCCTGCGATCGGCTATTTAGCGGCGAGACTGCGCCATTATGATGCCGGCGCCGCGCACAAGTTCAATGTCGGCCCTCGACCTCGACGCGATTGCGCCCGTTGTTCTTGGCGCGATACAACGCTGCGTCTGCGGCGCCGAGCAGGCTCTCCAGGTCGGTGTGCGCGGAATCGTAAGCGGCGAGCCCGATGCTCACCGTGACACCGATCAGTCCGGCAGGTGTCGCGATCGGATCGCCCGCCACGGAGCCGCGTATCCGTTCACAGACCGCTTGCGCAGCTTCTATGCTGCAGTTGCTCAGCACCGCGAAGAATTCCTCCCCGCCGTAACGGCCAACGGCGTCGAATTCGCGCACCCCCCGGCTAATGCGTCCCGCCAGCTCGACCAGCACGGCATCGCCCGCCGGATGCCCATGGCTGTCGTTGACGCGCTTGAAGTGGTCGGCGTCGATCATGGCGACGCACATCGGTGTGCCGCGCATCGCGCGTGCGATTTCTGCGCCCGCGACCTCCATGATCGAGGCCCGGTTCCACATACGTGTAAGGCCGTCGATGGAAGCCTTGCGTCTGAGTTCGTCCCGTTCACGTATCAGATCGCGTTGCGTTTCGCTCAGTTGCCCGCGCTGCAATTCGGTTTCGACCAGCGCCGCCAGATCGCGCAATACCTCGCGCTGTTCGACCGATAATTTGCGCGGACTGCGGTCGAGCACGCACAGGGCGCCCACGCGGCTGCCGTCCGCGGTGTGCAGCGGATGCCCCGCGTAAAAACGGATGTTCGGGTCGCCGGTCACCAGAGGATTGCCCGAGAAACGCGCATCCTGCGTCGCATTCTCAACGACGAATGTTTCGTCGCCGAGAATGGCATGCCCGCAGAAAGAGACTTCGCGCGGCGTCTCAGTTGCCGCGAGACCCCGCGCCGACTTGAACCACTGACACTTGTCAGCGACCAGGCTCACCAGTGCAATGGGCGTTCCCAGGAGCCGCGAGGCCAGCCGGGTAATGCGGTCAAAGCGCTCCTCCGCAGGAGTAAAAAGCATATCGGTCGCGCGCAGCGCCGCCATGCGCAGCGCTTCGTTTTCTGGAAATGCGGGCACCTGCATCCAATACCTCCTATTGCCAAGCGCACCATCCTATCACCGCGCAGAGCTATGTGCATACAGCATAACGGCGGGTGTGACCCGCCCTACTCCCCATCTCTACGCAGCCGTTGTAGGGCGGGTCACACCCGCCATTCAAGACACCGCATCACGCTTGACACTGATAACGACATCTACAATTGCGGCGCTCGTCGACGCGAGTCTTATGAAAATTGGATAAGGATTTGAAGCAACTAACACTCGCATGTGCTTCTACTCAAAACGCCAGAGAATCGATCAGTGCGCACGAACGCATCCACGATCAGCATGCCGCAATTAGCAGTTCTCATCTCATTGCGACCGCGCGCTCGCGGCACTCGTGGATGATGCGCCGCGACTTGCGTCACGCAAACTGCGTATGCTAGCCTAACTGCGCTCGTGGAAGTCTCGCCGTAGAGCGCGCACCGTATAGCAACCCTATTCGCATTGACGGGAGGAGCCATGCAATCGACGCGCCTGTTCGTATTGATTAGCTGCCTATTCTGCACGGCACTCACAGAGCTCCATGCGCAACCCTTCCCATCGAAGCTGATCCGCATCATCACCTCCGAGGCGGGTGCCGGCGCTGATCTGTTCTCGCGCTACATCGCACAGGGCATCGCCGGCCCGCTCGGCCAGCCGGTGATCGTCGACAATCGCGGCGGCAACTTCGTAATCCAGGCGCGCGAGCTGATGGCGGCCCCGCCTGATGGCCACACGCTGATATTCGGCACCGCGACCATGTGGGTGCAGGCCCTGTTCGAGAAAGTGCCCTACGATCCGGTGGCGGACTTCGCTCCGGTGGCGATGGCGGCGCGCGCGCCGAACGTCCTGGTGATTCATCCGTCGCTGCCGGTAAAGAATGTCGCTGAACTGATCGCGCTTGCCAAGGCCAAGCCCGGCCTGCTCAACTATGCCTCCGGCATCAGCGGCTCGTCGGTCCATATCGCAGGCGAGCTGTTCAAGGCGATGGCGGGCGTCAACATCGTAAGGATTCCGTACAAAGGCATGGGGCCGGCGCTGGTCTCGATCATGGGCGGTGAAACCGAGCTCATGTTTTCATCCGCGGTCGGCGTACCGCCGCTCATCAAGGCGGGCAGGCTGAAGGCGCTCGCCGTGACCAGCGTAGAGCGCTTCCCGCTGATGCCCGACCTGCCCACCGTCGCGCAAACCGTGCCCGGCTACGAGAGCGGGCTCGTGCTGGGTCTGATGGCGCCGGGGAAAACGCCGACCGCGGTGATCCGCCGGCTGAACGAAGAAGTCGTGCGCGTGCTGAAGACGCCGGCGGCGCGCGAGCGCTTTCTCGCCGAGGGCGTGGAAGTCGTCGGCAGCACGCCCGAGGAATACTTCGCTGCGCGCAAGGCCGACATGGAGCGCGTCGAAAAAGTGATCGTAACGAGCGGCCTGCGCAATACGAACTAACCTGCCGGTGTGTGCACGACAATCACACGACCTGAAAAAACATCAACGGAGATTTGAAATGCTGCTGCCCGAGGGATTGATCCCTGGTTCGTACACGCCTTTTACGGCTGACTTCAAGCTCAACGAAAAGGTGCTGCGCGAGGAACTGGAACGCGTCACGTCAGGATCGGGTGGATTGCATGGGCCCGCCGGTCACAGCGAGTTCGCCAGCCTGACCTTCGATGAGTGGAAGGTCTGGACTGACATCATGATCGACGTCGCGAAGAAAGCGAAGATACCGGCCTGATCCTTCATCGGCTCGGAGAGCTTCGAAAAGACCGTGCCCTATGCGGACTATGCGCTAAAAGCCGGCGCCGACGGATTCTTCCTGATCGGCCCCTACTTCAACAAGTACGGACAGGAAGCCGCGTATCTCTATCACCGGGACTTCGCGAACGAGTACTCGGATACTCCGATCGTCTTCTATTCATCGCACCAGATCGGGAACCATTACACGCCAGCCACGATTGCCAAAATCTCAGAGTTGCCGAATATCGTCGGCATGAAGCTGAGCCCGGATTTTACCTTTGACGAAACGATCAAGATCATCATGCTGACCCGCGACAACCCTCCGTTCCGATGGGTGGCGGGGGGGCTCAATATCCTAGTTCCGTTCATGGCCAACGTCGAGTTCAAGGCGAGCTGCAGCCCCATGTCCAACTTCACGCACGAGTGGAGCCTGAACATGTGGCGCGCCTATCGCTCAGGCAACTGGGCGGAAACCGAAAAGTGGAGCAAGAAGCTGATGCGCACATTCAGCGTGCTGAGCGCAGGCGCACGCCAGGAGGGGGCGCGTGCCGGCCACAAGGCGGCGTTGGGCCTGCTCGGCAGGAACGTTGGGCAGCCGCGCCGGCCCGGAATTCCAGCGGACCTGGAACACGTTGCGCGCATCAAAAAAGTTTTTCAGGACGAAGGCCTGCTCTGATCGAGCTGACGCTGCTACCGCGTCTCGACCCGCGCACGCCTTGCGCATGGCGCATGCCGTAAAGCTGCCTGCAAGCGATCCGCTCGCCAATGGCCCGCAGAATTCCCGACAGCATCTTTGCTCTTTTCTGCGGCAGGCCTGTTGCCAAACGCAACAGCTTAGATGATCGTCAGCGCGCTATGCGGCCAGTGCCTTGACGAGGTCTGCGGACTGCACGATGTCGGCCTGGCGCGGGAAAATCTTGGTGAACAGGAAGTCATGCGTGGCGGCATCGCTGTCGGTGCAGCAATCCTCGACGAGCAGCAGCCGGTAATCGGCATCGGCGGCGTAGCGGGTGGTTGAAAGGATCACTCCGCTGGTCGCATTGCCCAGCAGCAGCAGCGTGTCGACGTTGTGCGCGCGCAGGATCATCGCGAGTTCGGTCTCGAACAGCGCATTCACGCGGTGCTTGCCGATGACGAGTTCGCCGTCTGCCGGCCGCAGCTGCGGATGTATGCGCAACACCGCATCCGACATGTCTGCTGCGGCCTTGAGCTTGAGCAAGCTGAAGTTCTTGTTGCGCAGACTGATCTCGGGGAATCCCGGCCGGAACACGGTCGCGGTATAGCACACCAGCATGCCCGCGGCACGGGCCGCGGCCCGCAACGCCAGCGCGTTTTCCACGCACTTGCGCTCCACGGCGTGCGGCAGCTTATACGCTTCCGTATAGAAGTCCGCGATGATCAGCGCGGTGTTGCTCTTGGAGAAGGCGATGTTGGCCATGAGGGCGCTTTCTTTGGGTTCATTGAGTTGAGCGAGCCGGCGGATCGGACAATCCGCTCAACCCGAAACGTTCTAGCCTGCGGCGCCGGTGTATCTGCTACAGGCTCTTGTGAGTGCCGTCGCAGAGCGGTGCATTCTTGGTCTGCTTGCAGCCGCAAAAATAGACCGTGCCATTCTCGGTTGCCGTGTATTCCTTCGATTTGAATTCGCCGCCCTTGTGGGAACCATCGCAGAACGGCTGCTTCTTGCTCAAACCGCAAGCACACCACCGGTAGCTTTTCCCGGCTTCGACTTCGACTGCGTAGGGAGATTTTTGCGCAATTTCAGGGTTTGCCATTTTGAGAGTCCTATATAAGAAAGCAAGATACCGTTGTCTGTGTCAAGCGTAATGCAGTTGCTGAATGGCGGGTGTGACCCGCCCTACCCGCGCTTGGTTAAAGCACCAAATCATACCGCGTGAAGGGCGGCGATGATTATAGCTTCTAACGTCGCATTTTGGCGCAGTAGCGCTTGCACGGGATTTTGCGGCAGGCACGTCTTGTGGCACTATCCATGGTTCAACGAGACGGAGCCCCATGCCATGAACTGCTCACGAGTGATTGCCCGATACATCAAAGCCGCGGGAATAACGCATTTCTTTGGCTACCCTGGGGATCCCAGTGTCGAGTTTCTCGAAGCAGCACGACAGGAAGGGCTTGAATTCGTGCTCGGGCGCCGCGAAGGCACCGCTGGACTGATGGCGCAGGCCTATGGCTTTCTGACGGGCAAGCCCGGGGTGTGCATGTCGACGCTGGGGCCGGGCTCATCGAACCTGGTCAATGCGGTCGCCAACGCTTACCTCGACAAAGTGCCGATGATCGCCATTTCCGGACAGGTCGAGACGGCGCGCGATGGCTTGTTCACCCACCAGGTGCTCAATCATCACCTGCTGTTTTCGCCGATCAGCAAGTGGGCGGTCCAGGTGCAGGCGAGCAATACCGGGAAGATCATGCGCAAGGCGCTGCGCGTCGCGATGGCGGAGCGTCCGGGTCCGGTGCACCTGACCACACCCGGCGATATCGTCGGCGCCGAGTGCACCGACAGCGAGATCGTGCTGCCGCCGATGGGTCCTGCCGCTCATGGTTTTCAGGTCTTCAGCACCACGGGAGCCTCGACGGATGTCGCGGCGCAAATCGGCAAAGCCAAGCGTCCGGTGATCATCGCGGGCATCAGCGCCCAGCGCGCTGGCGCGACCGACGCCTTGGTGCAATTCGCCGAGACGGTGGGATGTCCGGTGGTCGTCGCCCCGATGGCCAAGGGCGTCATTCCGGAAGATCACCCGTATTTCGCAGGCGTTCTGGACATGGCCTGCAACGTCTACATGTGGGATTTTCTCAAATCCTGCGACCTGGTGCTCGCGGTGGGCTTCGACGCCGTCGAGCTGATCAAGCCCTGGCAGCTCACGGCCCCCATGGTGCACATCGACAGCACGCCGAACGTCGATCAGATCTACCACGCGGAAGTGGAAATCGTCGGCCCCATCGCGGACGCGCTGCGCGCATTGAGCGACGCTTACAAGGGACAGGCGCGGTGGCAGGAGAAGGCCGTGGCACAGCACCGCGAGCGTCTGCGCGAGCTCTATTATTCCGGAAGAGTGAATGGCAAGCTCAACCCCACCGATGTGCTCGACGTCGTGCGCGCGGCGATGCCCAGGAACACCGTCGCTACCGCCGACGTCGGATCTCACAAGCTGCTGGTGGGCCAGGGCTGGACGACCTATCAGCCGCGCGGCGTGCTGATGACGAACGGGCTCTCGTCCATGGGCTTCTCGCTGCCCGCAGCGATCACAGCGCGCCTCATCGCTCCCGAAACCCCGACGGTGTGTTTCGTCGGTGATGGCGGCCTGGCGATGGTTCAGAGTGAACTACGGCTCGCCGCATCGCTGAAGCTCGGCATCGTAGTCATCGTATTTTGCGACAATTCGCTCAACCGCATCGAGCTCAAGCAGATGGTCAAGGAATATCCGAGCACCGGCACCGTGATCGACTCGACCGACACGGTGCAGCTCGCACGTTCCATGGACTGCGTAGGGTTTAAGGCAAGCACGATTCAGGAACTGGAGAAGTTACTGTCCTCCAAGCTGCCCGCCGACAAGCCGACGGTCATCGGCGTAACGATCGATCCGGCGCAATATCTGGCGCAGTTCTAGAAGGCGAGGGAAGCGTCGAGCGAAACCGGCTTGTCATCCGTTTCGTAATTTTCAATCGCCGAACCAAGAGACGTGATTGCCGTTCAATTCACCTATGATCTAATTAGCCGCCACCATGAATCGATCGCACAATTGGCAGTCCACGCTTCCAGAATACCGTGGCTCAATATGCGGGACACTCTCCGATAAGGCACGCATCCACCCCCGCAGCTCTAATTCGGCGTCAACATAGAACCCGGCTTGACACGGGCCGCGAGGCTCGCGCCGCCTTTCAGCGCCACCACTTCGTCGCTCAGTATGTGAGCGGCTTCGTTCAGCAAAACGTCTTTCGCATTTTTCCGCACTTTTTCAGCCGCCAGTTCATTGGCGAGATTGCGTTCGTCGGCCTGCAAGCCATCATCGCCAAACGCACCACCATTCTTCAACGCGGTTCCCTTGCCAAGCGCATTATTCTCAGCGCTCTTGCTCAGAGCCTCCCGCGCTTCGCGCGACCTAAGCCGAGCCTCTCGTGCGTCACGTTCCTTGCGTCGCACGGATTCGTTCAGTGAAACCAGGTTTTTCTCGCGCAGAAGCTTCGCTTCTGCGATGTCTTCCTGCAGCCCCTGGAAGTCTTTGTCTTTTTTTACACGCGCCTCATGCAATGTCAAAAGCTTTGGCAGCAAATCTTTCACGTTGCCTGCCGGCAAATAGTCAGCCGCCTTGATCTGCTCCCAAAGGAGTGCGTTGTCGAAGCTGGATTCGCCAAAGTTCTCCACATCAGAAACCACCGGGAAGAGAATATCCGGCGTCACGCCGCGCAATTGCGTGGTGCCTCCATTGATGCGAAAAAACTGTGCGACAGTCATTTTCAGTTCGCCGAATTGCGGTTTTTTATTTCCGGCAACTTCATCAAGATTGACCATGGCTTGCACAGTGCCTTTGCCGAAGCTCGGCTCACCGATGATCAGGCCGCGGCCATAATCCTGGATGGCGGCAGCGAAGATCTCGGATGCCGACGCCGAACTCCTGTTGATTAGCACGCCAAGCGGGCCATCCCATGCGACCCCGGCCTGGGTATCGCTCTCCACGGTAATGTTTCCGCGTGCATCGCGCTGTTGCACCACTGGCCCCTTGTCAA
>CAIVHG010000090.1 GCA_903905655.1 uncultured beta proteobacterium
TGACCGCGCGCAGCGCCCACGGGCGCGTGATCGCCCTCTTCGCGCTGCTGGTCGGCGCGGGCGCGTACGCGATGCGCGAGAGCGTGTTCAGCCTGTGGACCATCTCGCAGCAGAGCAGCACCTTCACTCACGTGCCGATGATTCCGCTGATCAGCATCTGGCTGATCTTGCGCACGCGTAGCACCCTTGCGCTCGAGCCGATTCGCCCCAGCCCGTGGGGCGCGATCGCGATGGCTCCGGTGGGCCTCATGTGGCTGGCGGGGTCACTGGCGGGCGTGAACGCGCCGCAGCACTTCGCGCTGGCGGGAATGGCCGTATGCCTGATCGTGCTGCTGTGGGGCCCGAGGTTCGCGTCCAAGATCACGTTTCCGCTCGCATTCCTGGCCTTCGCCGTGCCGTTCGGCGATTTCCTGCTGCCGGTGATGATGGACTACACCGCAGACTTCACCATTACTGCGGTACGCCTGTCGGGCATCCCCGTGCTGCGCGAGGGCCGGTCGTTCACGCTGCCCTCGGGCAACTGGTCGATGGTGGAGGCGTGCAGCGGCCTGCGCTACCTGCTGGCCGCAGTACCGCTGGGCTGCCTGTACGCATACCTCACTTACCGCTCGAGTCGAACGCGCCTCGTCTTCATCGCGATGACCATCGCCATCGCGCTGGTGGCCAACTGGATTCGCGCGTACCTGATCGTGATGATCGGACACCTGAGCGCGATGACCATCGCCACCGGCGTGGACCATCTGATCTACGGCTGGCTGTTCTTCGGGATTGTGATGGGGCTGGCGTTCTGGGCTGGCGGATATCTCAGGGACGGTGCGGTGCCGGACGGCGGGGTTGCGTCCGCTTCGACCACAATCGCGGGCGCTGCCCCCGCTTCCACCGCATACACATCCGCCGCCCCCGCTCTTCCTGCATTCGCCACGCTCACCGCCTGCATGATCCTGGGCGGCGCGATGATCGCGGCCGGCCCGATCGCGGCTCACCGCTTGCGCGAGGTCTCTAGCCCCGTAGCGCGCCCCGACGCGCTGGCACAGATCATCGAACCCGTCGCTGCAGCGCGCGCGCACGCACCGGCCTCACCCACAAGCCCATTGCCGGGCGATGACAGCTCCCTTGCAAGCTATCTTCCCGGCTACACGCACGCCACCGTGGAAGTCACCGGCACCGTGCGCGCCGACCCTTCCGTGAACGCGCGCGTGATGCGCTACGAACACCAGCACCGCAACGGCGAGATGATCACCCACGACAACGACGTGCTGCCCTCGGGCAACGAGCACAGGCGCTGGCGCGTGATACAGGAATCCACCCGCGACGGCGGCTGGACGCGTGACGGCTCGCCCGCGGGCAACGTCAACAGCAGTTCCTCTGTTCCCTGCCGCTTTTCATCCGCCCAGAGACTCATCGTGATCGCCGGAATGAAGAGCATCAGCAGATAGGGCATGAACTGATTTAAGCAGTCGAGATTCGCCAGGTTCCGGACAAAAAATTTCTCCTGCCAGAAAGCGGCAATGGCGCTGAGGAAGACGAAGAATGTGATGAA
>CAIVHG010000091.1 GCA_903905655.1 uncultured beta proteobacterium
CGATCCGATGGTGTGGTGGTCGCTCGCTGCGGCATTCATATTCATGGTGACTCTGGTCTTGGCGGCGAATCTGTTTGCCGATGCAGTGCGCGATGCCTTCGATCCGCGCGTGCGCACGCTGCGCCGGCCGGTGGCGCTGGCGGCGGGGGGCGGACGATGAGCGCGGACGGCGCCTTGCTGAAGATAGAGAATCTCACCACCTGGCTCGCCACGGAAGATGCAGTGGTGCGCGCGATCGACGGCCTGTCGCTGGAGATCGGGCGCGGCGAAACCTTAGCGCTGCTCGGGGAATCGGGATGCGGAAAATCGATGACGGCGCTTTCCGTCATGCGCCTGCTGCCCGATGCCGGACAGATCATGGGCGGCAGTGTGGAATTCGCCGGGGTCGATCTGCTGCGCGAGTCTGAGCTCGCAATGCGCGAGGTGCGCGGCCGGCGCGTCGCCATGATTTTTCAGGAACCGATGCTGAGCCTGAATCCCGTGATGACGGTAGGCGCGCAGATTGCCGAGACGCTGCGGCGGCATACCGATCTCGCCGGTGCAGCGCTTGCTGCGCGGGTCACGGAATTGCTGACTGCCGTCGGCATGCCCGACCCGCAGCGCCACAGCACGGAATATCCCTTTCAGCTGTCCGGCGGGATGAAGCAGCGCGTGATGATCGCCATCGCGCTCGCCTGCGATCCCGAGCTTTTGATCGCCGATGAGCCGACCACTGCGCTCGACGTCACGATCCAGGCGCAGATCCTCGAACTGCTGCGCGAGCTGCAGCGGAAAAGCGGCATGTCGGTGCTGCTGATCACGCATGATCTCGCGGTGGTCGCGGAGATGGCGCAGCGTGTCGCGGTGATGTATGCCGGCGAGATCGTGGAAATCGCGCCGGTCGACCAGTTTTTCAGTAAGCCCGCGCATCCCTATGCACGCAAGCTCTTCGCCTCGCTGCCTACCAAACGCGCCGCCGGAGAGATGTTGGCCGTAATCCGCGGCAGCGTGCCGCCGCTGACCGGGGTATTCAAGGGCTGTCGCTATGCCGAGCGTTGCGACCATGCCTGGCAGCTGTGCCATGAGGTGGCGCCGCCCTGGTATGCCGCCGCCGATCAGCAGCGGGCGCGCTGTCATCTGTGGGGAGCACCGGAGCGGCTTGCCGCAGCCGGCGTGCGCGAGGTTGCGTCGTCTGCGGCGGAGCAGTCCGCCGCACCGGCCCTCAGTGCGCCCTTGCTGCGCGTGGAAGACCTGCAGGTGCATTTCCCAATCCGCAGCGGAATCATGAAGCGCACCACCGGTTACGTCAAAGCGGTGGACGGCGTAACGTTCACCATAGGTTCCGGGCGCACACTGGGGCTGGTCGGAGAGTCGGGTTGTGGCAAGACCACGATCGGCAAGGCAATCCTGCGCCTGGTGGAGTCCACCGGCGGACGCGTGCTGTTCGCGGGCACGGACCTCGCAAGCCTCACGCGCGGTGAGCTGCGCGCAAAGCGCAGCGAACTGCAGATCATATTTCAGGATCCCTATTCCTCGCTCGATCCGCGCATGCGGGTGGCCGACATCATCGAGGAAGGCATGAGCGCCCTCGGCATCGGGCGCGATGCGCAGGAGCGCGCGCAGCGCATCGACGCCCTGCTCGCCGAAGTGGGACTGACGCCGGAGATGAAGTCGCGCTATCCGCATGAATTTTCGGGCGGTCAGCGCCAACGCATCGCGATCGCCCGCGCGCTTTCCGTGGAGCCGCGCCTCATCGTGTGCGACGAGCCGACGAGCGCACTCGATGTGTCGGTGCAGGCGCAGATACTCAATCTGCTCAAGTCACTGCAGGCCAAAAAGGGCCTGTCATACCTTTTCATCACCCACAATATTTCGGTGGTCGAGTACATCGCGCACGAGATCGCGGTGATGTACCAGGGGCGCATCGTGGAGATGGGCGCAGCGGACGAGGTGCTGCGGGCGCCGCAACATCCTTATACGCGTGCGTTGTTGTCGGCGGTGCCGGTAATCGATCCCGCGGCGCGCCGCAGCCGTAAGGCACGGCGCTGACGTCGTACGTCCGGCGTAAATCTTAACGCAGCCGCGGTTTTGCGCTTTGTGCCAGCACCATTTTGCGGGGCGGCGGCGCATGCCGCGCGGCCAACTTGGTGGCGGGCTTGCGAACTGCGGTGCGCGCATGCGCGACCTTGGGTGCCCCGGTGCGCGGATTCGCACGAGCAACTTTTGTATTCGCTGTTTTTGCGTGCGCGGTTTTTTTGGCCGGTGCTGGCGCTGCCACGATGTTAGGTGTCTCCAGCAGCGAGGCCGCGAGCACCGCGCCACCCACGGCCGGGACGAGCAGCGTCGAACCTGAACCGACGCGCGTCTTGCCGGAGACGCCATTGACTTCCTTCAGGCGTGAAACGCTGATGCCGTGGCGCTGCGCGACGCGTTCCAGCGTTTCGCCCGCTTTGAGCTGATAGCCCTGCCAGGAGACGAGCGGCTCGCGCGGATTATTGAGATTGGAAAGGAAGGCATCGGCTTTGTCGGCGGGCACCAGCAGCGCGCGCGCGCCATCGACGCGGATCACCGGGCGGCTGTTGCCGGGATTGAGGGAGACGAACTCATCGAGCGGCACGCCGGCGAGCCTGGCCGCGACCTTCACGTCGATGTGGCGGCTGGCGGTGACGGCGACAAAATAGGGCTGGTTGGGCACCTCGGCGAGCGTGATGCCGTACTGCTCAGGATGAGCGATGATGTTCTTCACCGCCTGCAGCTTCGGCACGTAGTAGCGCGTTTCAGTCGGCAGGGTCAGGCTTTGATAATCGGTGGGCAGCCCCCGGGCAACGTTCTTGGCGATCGCCCGCGTCACCGCGCCTTCGCCCCAGTTATACGAAGCCAGCGCCAGATCCCAGCTGCCAAACATATCGTAAAGCTTTGCCAGATAGTCGAGAGCGGCGCGGGTGGCCTCCACCACATCGCGCCGTCCGTCATACCAGAAGTTCTGCTGCAGCCCATAGAGCTTGCCGGTGGAGGGGATGAACTGCCAGATACCCGAGGCATGCGCGGTCGATAAGGCGACCGGGTTGTAAGCGCTCTCGATGATCGGCAGCAGCGCAATCTCGCTTGGCATGCCGCGCTTCTCGAGTTCATCGACAATGAAGTAGAGGTAGCGGCTGCTGCGCGCGATCGTGCGCTTCACATAATCGGGACGCTGCGCGTACCACTGCTCTTCCTCGCGCACCAGCGGATTGGTCAGGTTCGGCAGGCCGAAGCCGTTGCGGATGCGCTGCCATATGCTGGCGGGCGGCTTCGTGAGGTCCAGCACGCTGGCGGAAACGGGATCGCCGGCGGGGGCTGCCGCTGCAGCATCCTGACCGGTTGCTGCTGATTCGTCGATTACTGTTCCCGTTGTCAGCGTGAGCGACATGCGCGGCCGAGCCGGCGCGTCGTCATCGGCATATAGCGGACTTGAACCGCAGAGGTAGGCGGCTGCGAGGAGCAGCGCTGTGCGGCTGAAATTGATCAACGGGGGAAGCTTCCTGTGAAGACGCCGCAATGGTAACCAAGCGTCTGCCGGGGCGTCAAGCAAGGATAGTGCGGGAATTCACAGGCTGTTTTTCCATTCACGGATCTCCGCCAGCACTTCCACGGCGTCAGCGAGCGCATGGCCCGCATGTTTGGATGCGCTGCGCGCGATTGCCTGCTCGCTGCAGCGCAGGAAAGGGTTGGCGGCCTTTTCCCGTCCGATCGTGGACGGCACGGTGGGTTCATTGCGTGCGCGCTGGGCGGCAGCCTCGCGTTCCCACTCGGCAAGCAGCGGGTTTTCGGTATCGACGAGCTTTGCAAAGCGGATATTGGACAGCGTGTACTCGTGGCCGCAGTAAACGCGCGTCGCGTCGGGCAGGCGCGCCAGCTTGGCTAGCGAGTCGTGCATCTGCCGCGGCGTGCCTTCGAACAGCCGTCCGCATCCGCACGCGAACAGCGTGTCGCCGCAAAACAGCATGCCCGCGCCGTAGTAGGCGATGTGAGTGCGCGTGTGTCCGGGAATTTCGAGCACGGAGAATTCGATGCCCAGCGGCGCGATGGCGATGCGCTGCCCTTCGCCCACCCGCTGCGTGAGCGCGGGGATACGCGCGTCGTCGGGACCATAGACCGGCGCCGCACGCTCGGCTACGAGTTCGGCATTGCCGCCGACGTGATCAAGATGGTGATGAGTGTTCAATATGGCTGCGAGCTGCAGGCCCTCGGCGTGCAGGTGCTCGGCGACCGGGCGGGCATCGCCGGGATCGACCACAACTGCGCTCGCGCCGCGGCTCACCACCCACACGTAGTTGTCCTTGAAAGCGCAGACTGGAGTGATCCGGATATCATTCATGGCGCGGGGCTGTAACTGTGCACAGGCAGCATCTTTGTTTTAAACTGTAGCAATGTCAACTATGGATGCGCTGCACGGCGCCCGCGATTCTGCCATCGAGTGGTTTGCAACGGCGCTCGGCGGCTATCTGCTGCAATGCGAGCAGCGCTACATGGATCATGCGATCGCCGACGTCTTCGGCTTCAACGCGTTGCAGCTCGGTCTTCCAGAGCACGATTTCCTGCGCGCCAGCCGCATTCCGCTCAAGTGCCGCGTCGCGCCCTGCGGAGCGGTGGAGCTGCGCGCCGAATTCCGCGATCTGCCGATCGCCACCAACAGCATCGATCTGCTGGTGTTGCCGCACGCCCTGGAATTCAGCGCCCATCCGCATCAGGTGCTGCGCGAAGTGCAGCGCGTGCTGATGCCGGAAGGCCACGCCGTGATCTCGTGTTTCAATCCGTGGAGCCTGTGGGGGCTGCGGCGGCTGACCGCGCGCTCGCGCGGCGCCTATCCATGGGGCGGTCGCTTCATCAAGCTCACGCGGCTCAAGGACTGGCTCGCTTTGCTGGAGCTCGAAATCAGCGCCAGCCGCATGGGTTGCTATCTGCCGCCCTGCACGCAGGAGCGCTGGCTGCAGCGCCTGCGCTTCATGGAGGCCGCGGGCGACCGCTGGTGGCCGTTCGCCGGCGGCGTTTATTTTCTGCACGTCATCAAACGCGTGCGCGGCATGCGCGTCATCCTGCCGACCTGGCGCGAGCAGCTCGAGCGCAGGCGCGGACTCGCGGTGGTGCCCAAGGCGAGCGAGAGCGATGAGCCGGTGGCGGCGAATACCTCACTGAAAGCAGCATCATGGCCGAAGTCCCGGTAGTCGAGATTTACACGGATGGCGCGTGCAAAGGCAATCCCGGAGCGGGCGGCTGGGGCGTGCTGCTCAAATTCGGCGAACACACGCGCGAGCTGTGCGGCGGCGAAGCGCACACGACCAACAACCGCATGGAGCTGCTCGCCGTCATCCGCGCGCTCGAATCGCTGCAGCGCCGCTGCAGCGTGCGCCTCCACACCGATTCCAAGTACGTGCAGCAGGGCATCTCGGTGTGGATCCACGACTGGAAGAAGCGCGGCTGGAAAACTTCCGACAAGAAGCCGGTCAAGAACAAGGACCTGTGGGAGGAACTCGATCGCCTCGCCGCCATGCATGACATCGAGTGGCTGTGGGTGCGCGGACACGTCGGGCACGCGGGCAATGAGCGGGCGGACGAACTGGCGAACCGCGGCGTAGAGACGGTGCAGGCCTGATGCTGCATCGTCGCACTGATTTTATTTACCAACTCCGGCGGATGTAGTCATGCTGAGACAGATCGTGCTGGACACCGAAACCACGGGCCTCGATCCCAAGCTCGGGCACCGGGTGCTTGAAATCGCGGCCGTGGAAATCATGGACCGCCGGCTGACCGGACAGCATTTTCATCGCTATATCGATCCCGAGCGTGCGAGTGACGAGGGCGCGCTGCAGGTGCACGGCCTGACCCAGGATTTTTTGCGCGGCAAGCCAAAATTCGGCGATATCGTGCAGGAGCTTCTGGACTTCATCAGCGGCGCCGAGCTGATCATACACAACGCGCCGTTCGACACGGGTTTTCTCAATCGCGAGCTCGACCTGCTCAATCTGAAACCCCTTGCCGAGTACTGCCCGCAGGTGATCGACACGCTGGTGATGGCGCGCGAGCTGCACCCGGGCAAAAGGAACAGCCTGGACGCGCTGTGCGATCGTTACGGTGTCGACAACACGGCGCGTACGCTGCACGGTGCGTTGCTGGACGCCAATCTGCTTGCAGAGGTGTATCTCGCGGTAACCCGCGGGCAGGAGAGCTTTCTCATGGAGCTCGAACACACGCCGCAGGCAGCGGCGGGCGCAAGCCGGTTCATCGCGGGCGACGTGGAGTTGACGGTGATTTCCGCCAGTGCGGAAGAGTTGGCTGCGCACGAGCGCCAGCTCGCCGCCATCGACAAGGCGAGCAAGGGCGCTTGCGTGTGGCGCAAGCTGGAGAGCGACGGTTCAGTAGATGCCGGCGCAGCGCCGTCTGGGGCCGCATAAGCTCGCGCGCTTCGAAGCGATAGAACGCGGCGCTTAAGCGCTCATGCGCCGAGCAGGAAATCCTTGATCACTGAGATCTGATCGTCGGCCATCAGCATCGGCGCATGACCGATGTCGGGGAATTCCACCAAATGCGCGCGCGGTCCGCGTCCCTGCATCGCCTGCGCTGTTTCCGCCAGCAGCAGATCCGATTGGGCGCCGCGCAGTGCGAGCGTCGGACATGCGATCGCATCCCACTGCGTCCATAAGTCGACATCACTGATCAGCGCGGCGCTCAAGCCGATCGCGATGCCGGGGTCGTAGCGCATGCCCCACGAGCCGTCGGCGTGCTGTTTGGATCCGTGCAGCGTCAGGTAGCGCCATTGCTCGTCGGTAAGCGGTCCGAACGATGCGGAGACCATTCGCACATAGGCTTCGAGCTCTGCCAAGCTTGCGCAGCGCGCATCTTTGCCCACGTAGGCCGCGATGCGTGCCAGCGCCGTTTTGGGGATGCGCGGACCGACATCGTTGACGACAAGCTTCGCGATCGGCGTATGGGGTAGGGCTGCGAGCAGCATTCCCAGGATGCCGCCCATCGACGTGCCCACCCAATAGATGGAGCGCGGCGCAGCGGGGCGCGAAGTCGCCCGCGCGATCAGCGCATTCATGTCGGACAGATATTGATGAAAGTTGTAGGCGCTTTTGTCGGCGAGCCAGTCGCTGCGGCCGCGGCCCGCGACATCCGGGCACACGACACGGAAGTGCGGGGCGAGGGCGGCCGCGAGGGCATCGAAATCGCGGCAGTTGCGCGTGAGCCCGTGCACGCAAATCACCACGCGCTCGGCCACGGGATCGCCCCACTCGCAGTAATGAATGCGATGGAAGCCGCGGGCGCTCATGCCTAGGATGTGATCACTGCGCATCGATTGTGTATGCAGATGCCGTTACAGGCCTGAGGATATCAGGTCATGCATCATCGGTGGGGAGCTAGTGCCCGGCCTGCGGCCGGCTGGACTCAAGAAACTGCACCGCACAGACGTTATTGATTGCTATCAGTACTTCCTCGGAATGCGCCGCGATAAGTGTTGATTTGAACTGGCGAAATCGTTAACCTTGATTGCTCAAGCCGGGCTCATGCGAGCGCGTTTTTAAATCGCGAGGAGATAGACCATGGACAACGAGAACACTGTGACCACCGATAAGATCGTTCAGGATTTCAAGATCGTCCTGGCAGACGCCGAAGAGCTGCTGCGGGCGACGGCGAGCGAGGCCGGAGGCAAAGTTTCGGCTGCGCGCGAACGCGTCGAGGAAAGCCTGCGCCGCGCCAAGATGAAACTGGCAGATGCAGAGGATGCAGTCGTTTTCAAGGCCAAGCAGACCGCGCGCGCCGCCGACGAATACGTGCACGACAATCCGTGGCGTGCGGTGGGCATCGCCGGTGCGGTCGGCCTGGTACTCGGCTTGCTGATCGGACGGCGTTAGGCGCATGAGCGGCGCAGACGCTGACGACCGGAGCGCGGGCACGGCGCGGGGCACGCTCAAGGGGCTGGCGGCGACGTTCGTAGGGCTGGTCCATACGCGCCTCGAGCTGCTGGCGACGGAAGTCGAGGAAGAAGGACTGCGTCTGGCGCGCTTGTGGCTGCTCGCCACCTGCAGCGCATGCTTCTTCGCGCTGGCCGTGCTGCTCGCCACGCTGTTCATCATCGTATGGTGCTGGGACAGCTACCGGCTTGCGGCGATCGGCGGCTTCGCCGTGTTCTATCTTGTAATCGCAGTGATGCTGGCGCGGGCGCTGCGCACGCGCGCGGGCGCGCGCTCGGAATTGTTCCGCGGGAGCCTGGGCGAACTCAGCAAGGACCGCGAGCTGCTGTCGTGAGCGATTCCGTCCATGCCAAGCTCGTGCGCAGGCGCCAGCAGTTGCTGGCGCGGTGCGACGCGCAGCGCGCACAGCTCGCGCTGGAACTCGAAGCGTGGGAACTGCCGCTACGGCTCGCTGACGGTGCGTTTACCGGCGTGCAGTTCCTGCGCCGGCATCCGCTGGTGATTGGCGTGCTGGCGTTGTTGGTGAGCGCAAAGCGGCGTGGCCTGTGGGGCTGGGCGCAGCGCGGGCTCATGCTGTGGCGGACTTATCGCGCCTGGCGCGGTTCCTGATACCCAGCTGACGACCGTTAGCGCGCATCGTACGCCATGGCCAAGCTCAGTCGACCACGCGCTACATCCATGGCTGCAGCAGCACGCGCAGTGCGCTCGCTGCGAGCAAGCATCGTGCGCCAAAGGCGGCAGCTCCTGAATGAGATACTTTCAGTCAAAGGATTGATGCCGCTGCTGATGAAGCCGCGCAACCATGAGCGGTGGGACGCTGCAGACCGGCTGGCGCTGAAGGCGCATCTGTTGCGGCTCACCCGGATCAGCAGGTATCTCGCGCTGCTCGCGCTGCCGGGCGCGATCCTGTTGCTGCCGTTGCTGGCCTGGTGGATGGATCGCCGCCGCCATCGGCTGGCTGCGCTGCGTGCGGGGACTCCCGCCAAGCGCTAGCGCGGTTGTGGTAGAACGCGGCTCGTGATGCAGCGCGCGTCAGCCATGCGAGGGGGAGGTGAGCGCAATGTGGTATCTGGTGGCATTGATTTGGCTTGCCCTGATCGCAGGCGTGATTTGGTTGTATCAGAAGCGGCGGCAGCGTTTTGCCGACGCGGCTGCTCAGCGCATGGAAGCGGTGCTCGCGGACCTGAAGCGTGCGGCGCTGGCGCTGGAGGCCGGGCACGCGCCCGCTGTTGCATCCGCAGCGCCTTTGTGCGCGAAGCGCGAGCGCCTGCTGGCGCCTGCACAGGCACTGCTCTATCTGGTCTTCAAGACTGGCCTGCCTGGGCACGAAATCTTTCCGAACCTCACGCTGACCGAGCTCGTGGAACTGGTCCCCGCGCGCCCCGCGGAGCAGGCTGCCCTTGCCAAACGTGCGGCACAGTATGGGTTCGACCTGGTGGTGTGCACCAGGCAGTTCGCGGTGGTCGCTGTCGTGGTGATCGAAAGTGCGGCGGCTGCGCAAGATGAGCAGGCGCGCTTTGCCGCGCGCTGCCTGGAAGCGGCGGGCATACGGCGGGTGGTGGTGGATCCGGCGCGGCTGCCCAAGCATCAAGAGGTGCATGCGCTGGTGTATGGATATCAGGATGCGCGCTGACAGGATGGCGGCGTTGCAACGCGGCGCATGCGCGCGCCCGGCGCACCGATGAAACGTAGCTGGGACATCTTCTGTTCCGTCGTCGACAACTACGGAGACGCCGGCGTGTGCTGGCGGTTCGCGCGCCAGCTGGCGACCGAACTCGGCCAGGACGTGCGCCTGTGGGTGGACGATCTGGCAACGCTCCAGCGCATCCTGCCGGTGATCGATCCGGACCGCGAAGCGCAATGCGTTAGTGCCGTCGAAATCCGGCGCTGGAGTAAGGACTTTGCTGCGACGGAGATCGCAGATATCGTGATCGAGGCGTTCGGCGTGCGGCTACCGGAAGCCTACGTCGCTGCGATGGCGAAGCGGCGGCCGCAGCCGGCGTGGATCAATCTCGAATACCTGAGCGCCGAGCATTGGGTCGAAGGCTGCCACGGGCTGCCCTCTCCGCATCCCGTGTTGCCGCTCACGAAGTACTTCTACTTTCCCGGTTTTACGCCGGCCACCGGCGGCTTGCTGATCGAAGATGGTCTCATGCATGCGCGTGCGGCGTACCAGGAGGATGTCGCGGCGATCCCGGCATTCTGGCGTGTGCAGAATATCGTGCCGCCCGACGACGGCGCGCTGCGCGTGTCGATGTTCTGCTATGGGCATGCGCCGCTCGCCTCGCTGGTCCATGCCTGGGCAACCGGAGACGCACCGGTGGCGTGCATCGCACCCGAGGGGGTGGCGCTTGCCGAGCTGTCGCGCATCGTCGGTGAGCCGCTTGCCCCTGGCGCATGCGTGCGGCGCGGCCAGCTCGCGATCCATGCCGCCCCGTTCCTGGCACTCGATGCCTATGACCGGCTGCTGTGGTCGTGCGATATCAATTTCGTGCGCGGGGAAGATTCGTTCGTGCGCTCGCAGCTCGCAGCGCGCCCGCTGGTCTGGCACGCCTATCCGCAGGAAGGGGCGGCCGAGTTCCAGAAGATATCGGCCTTCCTGGAGCGCTACTCGCCCGCCTTGGAGCCAGCGGCGCAAAGCTCGCTCGCCGCATGCTTCGAGGCCTGGAACCGCGGTTCCGGGGACATGGGGGAGCACTGGGGCGCGCTGCGCGGCGTGTGGCCGGCACTCTCAGAGCACGCGCATTCCTGGGCGCTGCAGCTGGCTGCCGGCGGGAACCTGGCGCGCAATCTGGCGGATTTCTGCGAAAACCGGTTAAAATAACCGGTTTTTTTAACGCCAGATCTAGGAACGCATTATGAAAATCGCACAGGAAATCCGTGCCGGAAACGTCATTATGGTGGGCAACGACCCCATGGTGGTGCAGAAGGCGGACTTTTCGAAGTCCGGACGCAATGCGTCCGTAGTCAAGATGAAGATGCGCAACCTGCTGACCGGGACGCCGACCGAGAGCGTCTTTCGCGCGGACGACAAGTTCGACATGGTCATGCTCGAGCGCAAGGAAGTGACTTACTCGTACTACGCCGACCCCATGTACGTGTTCATGGACGAAGAGTACAACCAGCACGAGATCGAGAAAGACAACATGGGCGAGGCGCTCAACTATCTCGAAGAAGGCATGGCGTGCGAGGTCGTGTTCTATAACGAAAAAGCGATTTCAGTCGAGATTCCTCAGTCCCTGGAGCGCGAGATCGAGTACACGGAGCCGGCGATCCGCGGCGACACTTCAGGCAAGGTCCTGAAGCCCGCCAAGCTGAAGACGGGATTCATCGTGCAGGTGCCGCTGTTCTGCGCCACCGGCGACAAAATTGAGATCGACACCCGTACCGGCGAATACCGCCGCCGCGTTTAGCTTTTAACCTGAATGCCGCGGCTGCCGTTCAGCAGCAGCGGTTGAACAGGCCCGGGTTTCCAGTCGTGAAGATCTGATTGCCAGGAGCCGCAGCCTCAGTTGACTGCGGCTCTGCGGTGTCGCTCCAGTCGATTTTCTCGAATTGCGGGCGCAGCTCGGCGCGTTTCGCAGCAGTCGCCGCGCGGTCCGCGACTTCGCTACCCTGCTGGAACACGATTCCGTAGCAGCCTTCCGCGCGCTCCCGCGAAATGTAGCCTTCGCGCAGGTCCGACTCGACCTGCTCGATCGGACGGTCGAGTGGAGAACCGTAGCCGCCGCCGCCGCCCGAGCGCAGGATGTAGGCTTCACCGGCATTGAGCTGGCGCGCCAGCACTTTGCCGCTCGGAAAGTGCTGGTCGGTTTGGTCGCCTGCCAGCCGTACGGCGACCTGGTTGCCCGCTCCCGGGTGGCCACCGAACAGTCCCCACGGCCGGCAGTGCACGCGCTCGATCTGCACGTTGAACATGAATTCGCTCACCGCGCGCACTACCTTCTCGACGCCGAGTCCGCCCTGCCAGGTGCCCGCTCCACCCGAGTCCTCGCGCAGCGCATAGCGCTCGACCAGCATCGGGTACTTGACCTCGATCTGCTCGACGGGGCTGTTGTGCGTGTCGCCGTCGTTGATGCAGATGGTCGCGCTCGAACCGTCCTGGCCCTGGGTCGCGCCCCAGCCGCCGCCGATCAGTCCGCCTGAGACCAGGAAGATCCTGCCGCTGCCGGGCATGCGCCCGTTGATCATGCACGACATCAGGTCTGCATGGTGCGCGGCGATGACGCGGTCCGGAATTGCATTCGCGAGCGCCTTGAAGATGGTGTCGACGATGGTCATCGGAAAGGTCATCCACCAGCGCATCGGCGAAGGCCGCACCGCGCTCACCACGCGCCCGGGAGGAAGAATGATCTTGAGCGGACGAAAGCTGCCGTCGTTGATCGGTTTCTCCAGAGGGGAGGTCAGGCACTTGAACGCAACCTGGCAACAGGCGCGGCCGGTGGCTTCGCCCGAGTTATAGAATCCTTTCACCTGCTTCGATACGTCAGTTAGATCGATGGTCATCTCGTCGCCCTTGACGATCACCTTGACCTTGATCGGTATGCGCTCGCCCTTGTCGATGCCGTCGTCATCCATGAAGGACTCGGCTTCATAGACGCCGTCCGGAATGCTCAGGACCTGTTCGCGCGCGATCGCCTCGGTGTGATCCATGATGGCCGCCACCCCGTTGAGCACCGCATCGCGCCCGTAGCGTTCGATCAACTCGAGGAAGCAGCGCGCGCCCAGCCGCGTCGCCGCGACCTGGGCGTTGAAATCTCCCATCGCGCGATCCGGCAGCCGCACGTTCATGCGGATCACCGCGATGATGTCCTCATTGGGCTTGCCGCGCTGGTAGATCTTGACGATCGGCACCTGCAGGCCTTCGGAGTAGATGTCCTTGGTCATGCCATCGAGCGATCCGCCGATGTCCTGCCAGTGCGCCATGCAGGCGGAGAAGCCGACCAGCTTCTTCTCGTTGAAGATCGGCACCGCAAACGTCAGGTGATTGAGGTGGCTGCCGGTGGTGTAGGCATCGTTGGTGAGCAGCACGTCTCCCGGCTCTATGTTGTCCGCGCCGAAGTGATCGAGCATCGCTTTCACGGTCTGGCTCATGCCGCGCACGAACATCGGCAGCCCGATGCCGATCGAGATGATCGCGCTCTGCGCATCGAACAGGCCCACCGTGAAGTCCTGCGCCTCATAGATGATCATGTTGCAGGCGGTGCGCATCAGGTTGGACTTCATCTGCTCGGTGATGGCAACCAGGCCGTTGCGGATGATTTCGGTGGTGACCGGATCGACCCTGACCGCTTTCTTGATGCGTTTCTTTGCCGCGCTCGCGCGCTGCTTGGCCGGCAGAGTTTTCTTTGCCGACATTGTTCCCCTCGCCGGCATGACTCTTTTCGCCGGCACGGCTTTCTTTGCTTTCTTCTTGGTCGGCATGGTTTATCTCCGGTCTATCTTGATGATCAGGTCGCCGTAAGTCCCGACTTCCAACTGGTCTCCGGGGAATACGACGGTGGTCGATGCATGCTCCTCGACCAACGCGGGACCGGTGGTCTTGAATCCCGCCGGCAGGTCCGGGCGCTGGTAGACCGGCGTGTTGACGAATCCGGCCTTCTCCGCGAAGTACACCTTGCGTCTATACACCGGCACTTTTTTGGCGGAGCGTTTGAGGCGGGCGGGCGCGGGCTTGGACAGGTGGCCCACGACCGAACTGTGCAGGCTGACGATCTCGGCCGGCTCCTGAGAATTGAATCCATACCGGAGCGCATGCACGGCGTCGAACTGCTTCTTGATGCCCGCGCGGTCGTGCTTGGCGAAGAGCTTCATCGGCAGCTGCACGGTCACCGAATGCTCCTGGCCCGCGTAACGCAGGTCCGCAGCGCGGGTGACGATCAACTGGCCGCGGCCTTCGACGTCGCGTTCCAGCGCCTGCCGGCCCTCGGCTTCCAGGACCTTGTAGATTTCTTCCATCTCTTCGAAGCTGACCGTGTCCAGAGGATTGAACCAGGTGCGCACCGTGTCGCGGCGCAGGTCGGCCACCAGCATGCCGTAGGCGGAGAAGTGCCCGGGCGCCGGCGGTATGATCACGGTCGGTATGCGCAGCTCGCGTGCCACCAGGCCGGCGTGCAGCGGGCCCGCGCCGCCATAGGCGACCATCGAGAAATCACCGGCGTCCAGGCCGCGCTCGGTGGTGACACGCGTCACCACGTTGGACATGGTAGTGGCGCCGATCAGGATGATGCCGTTGGCAGCTTCCAGCAGGTCGATGCCGAGCGGCTCCGCGATCTTGGTACTCAGAGCGTGCTGCGCAGCCTTCAGATCGAGCTTCATCTCGCCGCCCAGGAAGCGATCCGGCGCGAGCCGCCCGAGGATCAGGTTGGCATCGGTGACGGTGGGCTCGGTGCCGCCGAGCCCGTAGCACACCGGTCCCGGGGAGGCGCCGGCGCTCTGCGGCCCCACCCGCAATCCGCCTCCGGTCTCGATGCGCGCGATGCTGCCGCCGCCGGTGCCGACTTCCTGGATGTCGATCAGCGGAATCTGGATTGGCAAACCTTCGGCATAACCGCCGATCATGATATTGCCAGCCATGATTACTTCGCCGTTCAGCACCACGCCGGCCTTGGCAGTGGTGCCGCCCATGTCGAACGCGATGGCATCGGAAAGGCCGAGGCGTTTGCACACCGAGTTGGCGCCGATCACACCGGCGGCCGGCCCCGATTCGAGCATCCTGATGCACTCGGTCTGCGCGTGCGCGACGTCGAACAGGCCGCCGCTCGACTGCACGACCAGGAAGGTTCCCGGAAACTTCTCCTTCGCCAGCCGCGCGTCCACTTCTTGCAGGTAGGAGCGCACGCGCGGCCCGATGTAGGCATTGGCGGCGACGGTCGAGGTGCGCTCGAATTCGCGGTATTCCTGAGACAGCTCATGCGAAGCCGTGACGAACATGCCGGGGCACTGCGCCTCGATGATGCGCTTGGCCCTGAGTTCGTGGTCGGGGTTCGAGTACGAGTGCAGAAACAGTATCGCCACGGCTTCGACCTTCATCGCCGTGAGCTGTTTCGCAATCGCGATCAGTTCCTGTTCGTCGAGTGGGATCAGCACTTCGCCGTGGGAATTCAGGCGCTCGGTGACCTCGATGCGCATTGCGCGCGGCACCAGCGGCCGGTGCTTGCGGAAGGACAGGTTGTACGCTTCGGGGCGGTTGATGCGCCCGATCTCGTAGACGTCGCGGAATCCCTTGGTGGTGAGCAGCGCAGTGTGGGCGCCGGTGCGCTCGATGATGGTGTTGATGCCGATGGTGGTGCCATGCAGAAAGAGCCGTGTCTGATCAATCCGGGTGCCGGCCTTGTGCACACCGTTGATGATGCCGTCGACCAGATGTTCCGGGGTGGTCAGCGTCTTGCCGAAAGAGGATGCGCCGGTGACCTCATCGAAGGTTACGACATCGGTGAAGGTGCCGCCGACGTCGGTGGCCACTCTGCTGCGCGGCTTGTCGCTTGCTGACTGCATGGCTTACTGCTCCTGTATTGATCTGTTGACCGGCGTGCTGTCAATCCGATTGATGTTAGCCTGAAACCCGCATCGCACTCAAGCTCATGGACGCGGAAAGCGCAGCACCGCCGCGGCGATGATGTTGCGCTGAATCTCGTTGGTCCCAGAATAGATCGTGGTGAGCATCGCATTCATCAGCGGCGCCACGGCATTCACCACGAAGCCGGCGCTCGCCACCGCATGATCGCCGCCGTGCTCGGCGGCACTCTCATTGAGCAGCGCGCAGATGCGGCTGTAGGTCTCGGTGGCCCAGATCTTGAGCAGCGAAACGCTCGCCGGCAACTCTGTGCCGCGCTTGACGATGTCCGCGAAATGACCGTAGGCAGCGCTGAGATCCGCTACGTCGAGCTGTAGTTCGGCGTAGCGCGCCGCGAAGGCTGCATCCTCATAGAGCTTCAGCGTTCGTGCCAGGGTGTCGAGCTGCGCCAGCGCGTACTGGCAGGTCTTGGGACTGCCGACGAAGATGCGCTCGAATCCGAGCAGCGACTTGGCAATCGCCCAGCCGCGGTTGATGTCACCCACCAAGTTTGAGGCTGGCACGCGCACCGCGTCGAAAAACACTTCGCAGAACTCGGTGTCGCCCGCCATGTTGGGAATCGGGCGCACCTTCACGCCGGGCGACTTGATGTCCACCAATAGCAGGCTGATGCCTTCCTGCTTCTTGGCTGCCGGGTCGGTGCGCACCAGCACGTAGATGTGCGTCGCATCGTGGGCGAGCGTGGTCCAGATCTTTTGCCCGGTCACGACGAACTCGTCGCCCTCGCGCACTGCCGCCGTGCGCAGCGAGGCGAGGTCGGAGCCGGCATTGGGTTCCGAATAGCCCTGGCACCAGATGTGCTCTCCGGAAAGTATTTTCGGCAGATAGCGCGCGCGCTGCTCGGGCGTGCCGTAGCGGATCAGCACCGGGCCGATCATCAGCATGCCCTGATCGGGCATGCGTGCCACGCCGTACTGCTCGAACTCCTCAATGAATGCCAGCAGTTTCGCTGGAGGCAGCTCCATGCCGCCGTGGGCTTTGGGCCACGCCGGCACCAGCCATCCCTGGCGCGACAGCGTCATGTACCACTCACGCAGCTCGTGCCACCGGAGCCGGCGCGCTGGAAAGCGCAGATCGTCGGGATAGTGCTTTCTTAGGAAGGAGCGCACGATGGCGCGGAATTGCGATTCCGGCATTGCCGCCCAGTCCGCGGTGCGCGGTATGTCCACCTGCTCGTCTGCGCTTGCTTCGGCATCGGTGAGTCTGGGGCTAAGCTCAAAGTAGCGTGCACGGTGAGCCGTCGCGTTTCCCAGCCAGCTCGATAGCTGCAGCGCGCGCTTGGCATAGAGTCCGATGTCGCATTCGTCGGTGATGCCGATCGCGCCATGAAACTGGATGGCGAGCCGAGTCACGAAGGCCGCGGCGTGTGCGCAGCGCGCCTTGACGCGGCTGGCGAGCGCAGCGAGCGCGCCGGCGTCCGCTTCATAGGCCTGCAGCGCATCGTTGAGGCAGGCGCTCGCGAGCTGCACCTGGATGTAAGCATCGACCATGCGGTGCTGCAACGCCTGGTTGGCTGCGATCGGGCGCCCGAACTGCACGCGCACGTTCATATAAGCGAATGTGAGGTCGAAGGCATGGCGCGCGAGGCCGAGCAGCTCCGCGCCTTGCGCAAACTGCGTGATCGCGAGCGCCTGCGCAAGCGCACTGAGCGTCGCTGCCCCCGACATCAGGCGCTGGCTCTCCGGCACCACCACGTCGAACTGCAGCTCTGCCATGTACGAGCCGTCGACGCGGGCGCTGTCCACCACGCGCACGCCCTGAGTATCCGCGCGCACCCAATACAGCGCCGCTCCCTGAGATTCGCTCGCCGCGACCAGCCAGCCGTCGGCGCCGCTGCCTGGCGCGACCCAGCGCTTGCAGCCGGTGATGCGCACGCCGGCATCGCAGCGCGTGGCGACGGTCGCGAAAGCAGCGGGCGCCAGCTGCGCCAGCTGCTCCTGCCACGCGAGCCCGATGAGCGTTTCGCCGCTTATGAGCTTGGCGCTGAGCTCGGCCTTGAGCGGGCTCGCAGGCGCGCACGCAAGCGCAGCTGCCGGCAGCACCGCACCCGCCAGATAGGGTTCTGAGAGAGGATTGCGGCCGATCTCTTCGGCGATCGTGCAGGCGACGCGCAGGCCGAGCCCGAGGCCGCCATCCGCTTCCGGCACCAGGGCGCCGGTCCAGCCGGCCTCTGCGATATCCTTCCACATGCCACGCTCGAATCCGGGCGCGGCAGCGCGCAGGCTGCGCAGGCGCGCGAGCGGCGCCCGCGCGCGCAGGAAATCGCGCACGCTATCGGCAAATGCCGCGCTCGAATCTTCAGGGTCTGCAAGCTCTGTGGCCGCCATCTCGCGAGTCCGCCGTGTGATTACTGGGGGTAGGAAGCGCCTAGCAGTCTAAGGTGCCGGACTCAACCGGACTAGCCATGAGGCCCACAAAGCAGATATGCTTATCTAGGCATGTCAAACGAACGCACCAGGAAGTGGGATCTGACGAAGCTCGAGCTCTTCGCGGCGGTGGCTGAGCTCGGCAGTCTGACCAAGGTGGCTGCCGCGCGCAGCGCGCGGCAGCCGGTGATCAGCCGTCAGATCGCGGCGCTGGAACGCGAATGCGGCGGGCATTTGTTCGCGCGCACCGGCCGCGGGATGGCGCTTACGGAATTGGGCGAGCGGCTGCTCCCGCGCATCCAGGCAACATTGGCGGAGGCGCGGCTGCTGTCTGAGGAAGTGGGCGCCGCCGGCGGGCGCGCCGTCGGCCATGTGCGCATCGGGGCGCTGCCCTCGCTCTACAAGCTGATTATCTGCCCGCTTTTCTACGCGATGCTGGAACGCTTTCCCAAGGTGCAGCTGCACGTTTCCGAGGGCTCGGGCGGCCAGATCGACCAGTGGCTCGCGAACGGCACCATCGACATCGGTCTCACGTACCGTTTCGGCGCGAATCTGCCGAGTGATGCGCTGCAGTTGATCGCCGACGATTCCTACCTGATCGGGCCGGTCGGAGACCGGCTCACTGCATCGGCCACAGTGGATTTCGTGCAGCTCGCCGGCAAGCCGCTGGTGCTCTCCGGCGCTCCGGGGATGGTGCGCACCATGCTCGATCAGCTCGCCAAGCGCAAGAAGATCGCGCTCAATATCGTGCTGGCGGCCGATTCGCTGCAGATACAGAAGGAAGTCGTGCTCAACGGGCACGGCTACACCATCCTGCCGCGCCACGCGGTGTCTACGGAAATCGAGTCTGGCACGCTACAGGCGGCGCGTATCGTCAACCCCGTCATCAAGCGTAGGGTTGCCCTGGTCACGACCTCGGTGCGGCCGCTGTCGCTGGCCGCGCGGGAGGTGGCGAAGTTGATCCGGCAGCTGGGGCAGGTTAAGAGCTAGGATTCCCCGTCTCGATATTGCACGCCAGACATAGCTGCTTTGTCAGCTCGCGGACTGTCGCACGCTCTGCGAGGACGCTAGACTTGCACACGCCCGAAAGGATGTACTCGGAAAGCCGCTTCCGTTTCGGCAGTCTGAAATTTTCGATTTACTCAGGGAGCACGCTTGGCCGGACCGCTTTCTCATATCAAGGTGCTGGATCTCAGCCGCGTGCTCGCCGGCCCCTGGTCGTGCCAGATACTTGCCGATCTGGGTGCCGAAGTGATCAAGGTCGAGCGCCCGGGCGCGGGTGACGATGCGCGCGCCTGGGGGCCGCCGTTCCTCAAGGACACCAACGGCGCCTATACCAAGGAGTCGGGCTATTTCCTCGCCGCCAACCGCGGCAAGCGCTCGATCACGCTCAATCTCGAGCTGCCCGAAGGGCAGGAGATCGTGCGCCAGCTGGCAGCGCGCTCTGATATCGTGGTTGAGAACTTCAAGGTCGGCACCATCGAGCGTTTCGGCCTCGGCTATGAGGCCTTAAGCGCCATCAATCCGCGGCTGATCTACTGCTCGATCACCGGGTTCGGCCAGAACGGACCCAAGAAATCACAGCCGGCTTATGATTTTCTGATTCAGGCGATGGGCGGCATGATGAGTATCACCGGGGAGCGCGACGATCATCCGGGCGGCGGGCCGCAGAAGGTCGGCATTCCCATCATTGATCTCATCACCGGTGTCTATGCTTCCGTTGCGGTGCTGGCGGCGCTCGCGGGGCGCGAAGTGTCGGGCAAGGGCGAGCGCATCGACATCGGCATGCTCGATGTGCAGGTGGGGCTGCTCGCCAACCAGGCGATGAACTACCTGGTCGCGGGCCGCACGCCCAAGCGCACCGGAAACGCGCATCCCAACATCCAGCCGCAGCAGGTGTTCGTGTGCAAGGACGGCGATATCGTGGTGGTGGTTGGCAACGACGGCCAGTTTCAGAAGTTGTGCGCACTGCTCGGCCGGCCGGATCTCGCAGCAGACGAGCGCTTCGCAACCAATGCCGAGCGCGTCAGGCACCAGGAGATACTGTTGCCGCAGATCGAGGCGGCATTTGCACGCGAGACGCGCAGCCATTGGGTCGAGCACCTGACGGAGGTGGGGGTGCCGTGCGGCCCGATCAACTCCATACCCGAAGTGTTCGCCGATCCACAGGTCCAGGCGCGCGAGATGCTGCGCTATCTGCCGCACCCCACGGCCGGCGTGGTGCCGCAGGTGATGAGCCCGTTCAAGTTTACCAATGCACGCCTCGAGATTGAGACGCCGCCGCCGCTCTTGGGTCAGCACACCGACGAGGTGCTGCACGAGCTCGGCATCGACGATGCGCGGATCTCAGAGTTGCGGGGGCGCGCAATTGTTTAATGGTGCGCGTGGGCGCACGCCCCGCGCCGGATGCAAGCTAGCGCATCCGCTGACTCACATACGCATTACTTTGTTCAAGGAGACACCGCATGCAGCCATCTGAAGATGGGATGAAGGCCGCTTTGGCAGGCGTCAAGATACTTGACCTCGCGCAGTTCGAAGCCGGCACCTCGTGCACGGAAACGCTGGCCTGGCTGGGCGCCGACGTCATCAAGGTGGAAGAGCCTACGCTCGGCGACCAGGGGCGCGGCGCTTCGACCGATCAGAAGGGCGTCGACTCCCACTACTTCATGCTGCTCAATGCCAACAAGCGCAGCGTCACCTGCAATCTCAAGCACGAGCAGGGCCGCGCGATGTTTCGCGGCCTGCTGGAGAAGGCGGACGTCGTCATCGAGAACTATGCGCTGGGGGTGATTGAGCGGCTGGGTTTCGGCTGGGAGGAGATCCACAAGATCAATCCGCGCATCATCTTCGCGCAGATCAAGGGCTTTGCGCCGGACGGTCCGTACGCCAAGTATCTGAGCTTCGACAACATCGCGCAGGCGGTGGGTGGGGGCCTGAGCATCACCGGCGAGCCGGACGGACGGCCCATGCGGCCGGGCATGACGATCGGCGACACCGGCACCGGGCTGCATTGCGCGCTCGGCATCCTGGCCGCGCTCTATCAGCGCAAGGTGACCGGCCGCGGCCAGCGCATCGAAGTGGCGATGCAGGACGCGGTCATCAATTTCTCGCGCATCGCCTATGCCGCCCAGGCGCTCACTGGCAAGGCTGCTCCGCGTGTCGGCAATCAGAGTATCCTCGGGACGAGCTCGCCGAGCGAGTGCTATCGCTGCAAGGGCGACGGTCCGAACGATTACTGCTATGTATACACGACGCGCGCCGGCAACCATCACTGGGAGCGATTGCTGAAAGTCATCGGCCGCGAGGATCTGCTGGCCGATGCGCGCTTTGCCACGCCCGAAATGCGCTGGCAACATCGGCAGGATGTTGATCAATTGATCAGCGCCTGGACTGCACAGCGCGACAAAGTCGAGGTCATGACCTTGTTGGGCGAGGCGGGGGTGCCGGCGGGCGCGGTGCTCGACACCAACGAGCTGCTGAACGACCCGCACCTCAGGAAGCGCGGCATGTTTGTGACCGTGAAGCATCCGGTGCGCGGGGACTTTACGATGCCCGGCTTCCCGGTGAAGATGTCGGGGTCGAGCGTGCCGGTGACCGCATCTCCGCTGCTCGGCGAGCACAACACAGAGATCTACGGCGCATGGCTGGGCGCGACGCCGGAGCGGCTGGCGGAGCTGCGCAAGGATAAGGCAATCTGAAAACCTACGATCTTGAAAGCGGCAATCTGATAAGCAGCGATCTAAAGCGGCAGCGCGGGGACTGACTCTGCCTTTTGCACTTGCAACGAACATTGAATGGAGATGTAGATGGCACAGGTGAACGGTTCGCAGATACTGGCTCGGGCCCTGAGGACCCACGGCGTGGACACCATGTTCTACATCATGGGCGGTCCCATGCTGGCCGCCGAGACCGCCTGCATAAACGAGGGCATACGCGCGATCGACGTGCGGCACGAGCAGGCCGCGGTGATGATGGCGCACGCGTGGGGCCGGCTGCTCAACCGCGTGGGCGTGTGCATGGCGGCGTCCGGTCCCGGGACCACCAATCTCGTGACCGGCGTGGTCAATGCCTGGGCCGACTGCGCGCCGTTGCTTGCGATCGGCGGTTCCGCGCCGGCGTCCACTGCCGGGCGCGGCCAGTTCCAGGAGATGGACCAGGTCGGCTTGTTCAAGCCGATCACCAAATGGGCGGAGCGTGTGCTGGATCCGCGGCGCGTACCGGAGATGGTTGCGACCGCGATGCGCCAGGCGGTGAGCGGGCGGCCCGGCCCGGTGTATCTGGACATGCCGGGCGATGTGCTCTATCAGGCGGTCGACGAGGCGCAGGTGGTCTATCCCGATGCTCTGCGCTCGCAGGCGCGTGTGCGGCCCGCCGGAAGTCCGGCGGCGGTGGCAGAGGCGATCGCGCTGTTAGAGCGCGCCGAGAAGCCGATTGTGATGAGCGGCAGCGGCATTATCTGGTCGCAGGCGTGGGACGAGCTGCGGCGTTTCGTGGAACTCGCGGGCATCCCCTTCTACACCACGCCGCAGGGCCGCGGCGTCATACCGGACGACCACGAGCTGAGCTTCTTGGCGGCGCGCTCCGCGGCATTCAGCGAGGCCGACCTGCTGCTGGTGGTGGGCACGCGCTCCAATTACATCAACGGTCATCTGACGGCGCCGCGCTTTCGCGCCGACGCCAAGGTGATCCAGGTAAATATCGAGCCCACCGACATCGGCGTGACGCGCGCCTGCGACTGCGCCATCGTCGGCGACGCGAAGACGGTGCTCGAGCAAATGTGCGCGGAAGCCAAGGGCCGCCTGAACCGCAAGCGTTACGCGGGCTGGGTGGAGTATTTGGGCGGGCTCAACAAACCGAAGATGGCCAAGGCCGAGGTGCAGATGAGCACCGTCCAGGTGCCGATCCATCCGCTGCGCCTGTGCAAAGAAATTCGCGACTTCCTCGATCGTGACGCGATCCTGGTGGTCGACGGCCAGGACATCCTGAACTACGGGCGCCAGTCTATTCCGACCTTTATGCCTGCACATCGACTCAACTCCGGACCCTTCGGTACCATGGGCGTGGGCCTGCCCTTCGGCATCGGCGCCAAGGTCGCGTGTCCGGACAAACAGGTGCTGGTGCTGCACGGTGACGGCTCATTTGGGCTGAACGCGATGGAACTCGACACTGCGCTGCGCTTCAACATACCGGTGGTCACGGTGATCAGCTTGAACGGTGGCTGGACCGGCGATGCCAAGCGCGAGAAGCCGGGGCGTGAACTCGGCTACACGCGCTTCGACAAGATGGCCGCGGGCCTGGGTTGCCATGCCGAGTTCGTGGAAGATCCGGCGCAGATTCGTCCGGCGCTGGAGCGCGCATTCAAATCGGGTCTGCCCGCGGTGGTGAACGTGAAGACGGATTACCGGGCGCAAGCCACCACCGGCTCGTTTGCGATGTATACGACCTAATCAGCTTGGCACGGCAGCGCGCAGCGCAACACCATAAAATTAATTGCGAGCCGGGAATCCCTGCCCGGCACAGCGACTCAGAGGAGATCCAAAGTGGAGCAGAAAGTCGAGTTTTACAGCAAAGGCGTCAAGGTACGTGGAGTGCTGCGCATGCCCGAAGGCAAAGGTCCGCATCCTCTGCTCGCGATGGCGGGCGGATGGTGTTACGTGAAAGAGATCGTGATGCCCACCTACGCTGAGGAACTCGCGGCGGTCGGCTGCGCCACGCTGCGCTTCGATTACCGGTGCCTGGGCGACAGCGACGGCGAGCCGCGCCAGCACCTAGACCCGTGGGCGCAGATCGAGGATTACCGCAACTGCCTGAGTTACGCCGCGGGCCTGCCCGGCATCGACAAGGACCGTTTGGGCGCGTGGGGCATTTCGTATTCCGGCGGGCATGCGTTGATCCTGGCCGCCATCGATCCGCGCGTGAAGTGCGCGGTCGCCAACATCCCGGTGATCGACGGCTTCGAATCGATGCGGCTGGTGCACGGCTATGGCAAAGGGCGGCTGGCTTCGTTCTTCAAGCTGCTCGCGGAGGACCGCGAGAAGCGCGCGCGCGGCGAAGCAGGGGGCATGATCCCGCACAACTCTTCGGACCCGGACAAGGAAATCTGCACCTGGCCGTTCACCACCTCGTACGCGTACTTCTCGAACGCGACCAAGACTTTCGCGCCGAACTATCAGGGCAGGAGCACCATCGAGTCGACCGAGATGCTGTGCCAGTACACGGTCGATCCCTATCTGAAGCGCATCTACCACACGCCGGTGCAGATGCTGATCGTCGAAGGCGACGAGCACACGCCGTGGGATCTGCAGGTCGACGCCTTCAACCGCATTGCTTCGGTCCGCAAAGAGCTTGCGGTGATGAGCAAGGGCGCGACGCATATCGGCATGTACGCAAAGCTCGATTTCCAGGTGCGCGCGGCGAAGCGCAACGCGGAGTTCGTGCGCAAGCATCTGGTAGAGGCGGACTAGCGATGGCCGCAGGCGCTATCGCGGCCGGCAAGCGCGTGCCCATACGCGAGGGGCTGCTCGCGGGCTCACTGCTCGAACTCGATCAGGTGCGGATCGCGGGCTCCAAGTGCACGAGCTGCGGTGAGACTTCTCTGGGCACCATGAGCGTATGCGCGAATTGCGGACGCGATACGGTGCGCGCGGTTGCATTGAGCGATCGCGGTGTGCTATGGAGCTACACGGTGGTGCGCCACAAGCCGCCGGGCGATTACCGCGGGCCGGATCCCTTTGTGCCCTTCGGGCTCGGGCTGGTGGAACTGCCGGACGGTTTGCGCGTGATGTCGCCGATCGAGTGCAATATCGACGAGTTGAAAATCGGGCTTGCGCTGCAGTTCAGGCCTTATGTGCGCATGGACGCGGACGGCCGCGAAGTGGTGGCGTTTACATTCGTGCCGGCCGCGAAAGGAGCGGGCCATGTCTGATGTCGTGATACTCGGAACCGGCATGCATCCCTTCGGCCGCTTTGAAAAAAGCTACGAGGAAATCGGCGCGGTCGCGGCCGCGGCGGCGCTGCGCGATGCGGGCGTCGAGTGGAAGCAGATCCAGGCTGCTTATCTGTCGCGCATGTATCTGCCGGCGACTTCCGGTGCGCGCATCCTGCGCCGGCTGGGCGCCACCGACATTTCCATCATCGACATCGAGGCCGCCTGCGCGAGCGGCGGCGCCGCGCTGCGCCAAGCGGTGCTGGCGGTGCGCTCGGGCGAGGTCGATCTGGTGATGGTGCTGGGCTGCGAGAAGATGCCGCGCGGGTTCATGGACCCGTCGATGATCTACAGCCAGTGGCAGATCGAGCTTGGCATGTCGATGAATCCCGCCTACTGGTCGATGCGCGCGCAGCGTCACATGCACGACTACGGGACGACCGAGTTGCAGATCGCCAAGGTCGCGTATAAGAATCATAAGATGAGCGTGCACAATCCGTACTCGATGTATCGCAAGGAATTCAGCCTGGACGAGATCATGAATTCCCCGTTCGTGTGCGACCCCATCCGCCGCCTCGAGATTTGCGCCCCGGACGACGGGGCCGCCGCGGTCATCGTGGCTTCCGAGAAGCGCGCGCGCGAACTCGGCGCCAGCGCCAAGGCGATCAACATCGCCTCCTGCTCTCATACCATCGCGCGCTATTCGGCGGACTTCCGTTGTCCCGCCGACAGCATGAGCGCGACCGCGAACAATCCCGGACCCACCGAGGTGACGGCGCAGCAGGCGTACGAGCGCGCCGGCCTGGGCCCGCAGGACATCGATCTCTACGAAGTGCAGGACACCGATGCCTTCTGCGAAATCGAGATCTACGAAGGCCTGGGGCTGTGCGCACTCGGTGAAGGCGGCCGGCTGATCGACGAAGGCAAAACCGATCTCGGCGGAGCGAGTCCGGTCAACATGAGCGGCGGCCTCATCAGCAAGGGCGAGCCAGTCGGCGCCTCTCATCTGGCGCAGGTCGTGGAGATCGTCACTCAGCTGCGCGGAGAAGCCGGCCCGCGGCAGGTGGCCGGTGCCAAGGTGGGCCTCGGGCACGTGCTGGGCGCTGGGGGCAATTGCGCGGTTACCATCCTCACGCGCTAGTTCGGCATTTCGTCAAAGAGATTGCCACAGCAGCCGTTCGGTTCTAACATTTGCCGTTTCCGTGCCGCGCATGACAGCGCAGGCGACACGGTTTGTATTGCATACGACCGATTTTTATAAAGGAATAACGGCCATGGGATTTCCAGCGAGTCTTCTAAAAGCATCATTCCTGCTGACGGCAGCCGCGTTCGCTGCGTGCGCGATGGCGCAGTCGGACTATCCGACCAAGTCCATCAGGCTGGTGGTGCCGTTCGCGCCCGGAGGGTCTGCCGAGCAGGCAGGGCGAGTGCTCGCGCAGAAGCTCGGCGAGCAGATGGGCCATACGGTGATCGTCGACAACAAGCCCGGCGCCAACAGCGATGTGGGCAACAATTTCGTGGCGCAGGCGCAGCCCGATGGCTATACCGTGCTCTACAACACCTCCAGCCTGGTGTTCAACATACACATCCAGAACAAGGTCAACTACGACATATCCAAAGAATTTTCACCCATCGCGCTGACCGCAACCGTGCCGCAGATACTGGTGGTGCATCCTTCGGTCCCCGCCAGGAACCTGCAGGAATTCATCAGCTACGTGCGCGCCAACAACGGCAAGCTCAACTATTGTTCGGTTGGCATCGGCAACATCGGCCACCTCACCACCGTGTTGTTTCTGAATGCGCACAACCTCAAGGCCGAGCACATTCCCTACAACGGTGGCAGCCAGTCGGCATATATCGATCTGATCGCCGGCCGCACGCAGTTCTATTTCGCGACCGTCTCCGGGGCGGTTCCATTCATAAAAGACAACCGCGTGCGCCCCATCGCAGTGACCAGCCTGCAGCGCACCAAGGCGCTGCCGGATGTGCCGACGATCGACGAGTCGGGAATGCCGAAGTTTGAGGCGACTGCCTGGCAGGGCATGCTGGTGCCGGCGAAGACGCCGGCTGCCATTGTCGCCAAGCTCAATGCAGAGGTGATGAAGGCGCTCAAGAATCCGGATTTGCTCAAGCAGTTCGACGTGCAGGGTACCATCGCGCTGGGATCGAACCCGGCAGAATACGGGGCTTATCTCAAGAACGAGAACGAGCGCTGGGGCAAGATCATCCGCGCCGAGCACATCAAGCCCGAGTCCTGAGATCCGTGCGGGGCGCAGCCCCCGCATGCAGCGCCGTTATGCCGGGATCGTTTTCTGAGCAGAGGTGAGGAAAGGCCACAAACCTTTCGCGCCGAGTTGCGCAACGACGCCGCCGATCCACGCCGACCATTCCGCTTCGGAACCGAATTCATCGCGCCACGACCACAGGCGCCGCGTGCTTCGGTGCAGCGGGTGCTCGTAGGTGAATCCCATCGCCGCATGCACCTGGTGCGCGATACCCGCTGCGATGCCGGCCGCTTCTCCGATGCGTGTCTTCGCGGCAGCGATTTCAAAACTCGCTTCACCGTTCGCGGCCGCCGCGATCACGGTGTCGGCCGCGGCGCTCGCCGCCGACAGCTGCGAGGCGAGGATCGCGATCTGATGCTGAATGGATTGAAACTTGCCGATCGTGCGCCCGAATTGCTCGCGCTCCTGCGCATAGCGCAGCGTCATGTTGAACACGCTCTTCATCGCCCCTGCCATGGCGACAGAGCGGAACAATGCGCCAAGCGCGATCAGGCGCGCTGCCGTCAGGCAGCCGCCGCCCACGGCGACCGCGTCCTGCGGCAGGCGCAGCGCTTTGAACTGCACGTTATCGCGCGGCTCGTTGGCGTAATTCATTCCCGGTTCGGTGATCGCAGGGCGCTCCACCACTGCCGTCGCCCACTCGCCATCAACCTGCGTCACGACAACCAGCGCGTGCGCATGCCGCGCCCACGGCACCCGATGCAACGTCCCTGAGATCTCCCATTCTTTGCCGCGCCGGGCGAGGCTGAGCTTTTCGCCTTTGAGTACCGGTCCCACCGTCAGCGGTCCGCTGCGCGGTGGCAGTCCGGCCGCCGCCAGCAGCAGTTCAGCGAGCATGGTTTCAGCAAGCGGCGCCGGCAGGCAGGCGGCGCCCATTTCGCGTATCACCGCCAGCGCATCTCCGGGGTCCGCTCCCGCGCCGCCGCGCGCTTCGGAGACCGTCGCCTGCGGCAGCCCGGATGCATCGAGTTGCTCCCAAAGCTCCGATTGCCGCGCGCCTTTCTCGGCGCGCGCATGGACTTCATTCGTGCACAGATCGCCGAACAGGCGTGCTGCGGAATCGACCAGAATTTCTCTCATCGTGCTCATGATGTTTACCTGAGTCCCAAGGCTCTTGCGATGGTGTTGCGCAGTATCTCGGTGGTACCGCCGCGGATCGTGACGGCCGGCGCGAACAGCAGGTTGTGGCGCAGCGATTCCTCGAACCTCTGATGGGCGGGATCACCGCGCATGTGCTCCGGCACCAGCGTGCGCGCGATTTGCGGAATCTCCTGGTCATAGCGCGTGCCCAGATCCTTGACGATGGACGCTTCGACATTCGGGTTTGCGCCCGCCTCCAGCATGCCCGCGATCGACAGCGACATGTTCTGCAGCGTCCACAGGTGCGCGACCAGCCGTCCTAGCGCCTCGCTCTGTGCGATGTCGGGTTTCGGTCCCACGCGATCGATGGTCTGCAGCAGAAGATCGTGACACGCCAGCCAGCGGTCGGGAGCGCTCCTTTCATAGGCGAGATCCTTGCCCATCTGACTCCATGCCCCGCCCACTGCACCGACCACCATGTCGTCAGGCACGAACAGATCATCGAAGATGACTTCGTTGAAATCATGCTCGCCGGTCATGTTGATGATCGGCCGCACTGTGATGCCCGGTGAGGACATGTCGACCAGGAAGCGGCTGACGCCGGCATGGCGGTTCTCGCCCTTGGGCTCGGTGCGCACGAACAGCGACGTCACCTGCGCCCGGTGCGCGAGGCTCGTCCATATCTTGCGTCCTTCCACCCTCCAGCCGCCGTCGACCTTGGTTGCCTTGGTGCGGATCGCCGCGAGGTCGGAACCCGAATCAGGCTCTGACAGACCGATCGCGACCAGGCAGCGGCCGGCGGCGATCTCAGGCAGATAACGCTGCCGCTGTTCCTCGCTGCCGAATTCCAGCAGCAGCGGCCCCAGTTGGCGGTCGGCCGCCCAGTGGCCGCGCATCGGCGCCCCGGCAACCAGCAGTTCTTCGATCACCACGTAGCGCTCCAGTGCGGTGCGCTCGTGTCCGCCGTATTTCTTGGGCCACGTCATGCCCAGCCAGCCGCGGGCGCCGAGGTGGCGGCTGAACTCGGGGTCGACGCGCGACCAGCCGGCGGCGCCCGGAGTAAAGTTGCCGGCCTTTTGCTCGGCGGCGAGAAATTCCCGCACCTCTGTGCGCAGCCGGCTGGCGCTCTCAGGAAGTTCTATGGGCGCGAAGCTGAAACTGGGCGTACTCATGATCGATCACCATGGTTCAGGATTGTGCAATACGGATGCGCAACTGCAATGTTCAAAGTCAAAGCGCGCTTGCAACATTTCATGCGATCACGCCGCTTTTCTTGAGGGCTGAGATCTCTGTCGCCGAGAAGCCCCACTCGGCAAGCGCAGACTCGGTGTGGGCGCCGGCGATCTCGGGAC
Organism: uncultured beta proteobacterium; assembly: GCA_903905655.1. Taxonomy (GTDB): domain Bacteria; phylum Pseudomonadota; class Gammaproteobacteria; order Burkholderiales; family SG8-41; genus PALSA-1004. Next base: position 29,516 of record CAIVHG010000091.1, read on the forward strand.
CGCTGCGGATTTCCGGCGGGGTGCGGCTCATGCGCGGCCCGGGTGCCGGATGAGTCACGCCTTCGAACTCTTGGAACATCCCGCGGGCGCGCACGTGCGGATGCTCGCGCAGCTCGCCAAGATCGAGCACCGGTGCGAAGCACACATCGGTACCCTCCAGCAGCGCCACCCACTGGTCGCGGGTCTTCTGTTTGAACACTTCGGCGAAGCGGCTGTGCAGCCGCGGCCATCCCGCGGCGTCATGCTGCTTGGGCAGGTCCTCCTTATCGAGTCCCAGTTTATTTAGCAACTCCGCATAGAAACGGCCTTCGATCGCGCCGATGGAAATCCATTTTCCGTCCCTGGTTTCATAAGCGCAGTACCAGGGCCGGCTGCCGTCGTTGGCGTTTTCTCCGCGTGCTTTGCCTATGCCGCCCGCCTCAAAGCGGCCGTGCATGGGCGTGAGCAGCGAAGTGACGCCATCGATGATCGCGCCGTCGACGACCTGTCCGAGCTCTGAGCGGCGCGCCTCGAGCAGCGCGCACACCATGCCGAACGCGAGCCACAAGCCGCCTCCGCCGTGATCGCCGACCAGTGCCAGCGGCGGCAGCGGTGCGCCGCCCTTGGGCCCGAGGTAGTGCAGAGCCCCGGCCAGCGCGATGTAGTTGATGTCGTGGCCCACGGTCTGTGCGAGCGGACCCTCCTGTCCCCAGCCGGTCATGCGGCCGTAAACGAGCTTGGGATTGGCAGCGAGACAGACGTCGGGCCCGAGGCCGAGCCGTTCCATGACGCCGGGGCGGAATCCTTCGATCAGGGCATCGGCGCTGGCGATCAGCCGCAGCGCAGCTTCCCGGCCTTCCTGGGCTTTGACGTCGAGACGGATGGAGGGACGATTGCGCCGGTTGATCTCGTACCCGGGGTTGCGCTTGAGTCCGAGCTCCACTGCTTCGGTGCGATCGATGCGCACGATCTGCGCGCCCATGTCTGCGAGGAGCATGGCGCAGTACGGCGTCGGGCCGATGCTTCCGAATTCGACGATCTTGTATCCCGTGAGTGGTCCCATAGTTTTTTCTAGAGTGATGGTGTGAAGAGTCAGAGTATATAGTGGCTGCATGCTCACGATCGTGGGCGATGGCAGTAGCGCGGATTCCGGATCGGGTTAGCGGGGGCGCACTCGAGGTGCGCACCGCGATAGTAGTAGAATGATTAACTGGTAGCTTACAGGTCCTGTCGTCACTGTCAAGCGAACAGCTCAAGCCGCAGGCACTACCATCACTTCAGGAAAGCAACTCATGCGCGCGCTGCTCTGCAAGGCTTATGGCCCACCGGAGGGCCTGGTGGTCGAGGATGTGCCGTCGCCGGTCCCAGGTTCCACTGATGTCGTGGTGAGCGTGAAGGCGGCTGGCATCAATTTTCCCGACATACTGATCATTCAGGGCAAATATCATTTCAAGCCGCAGCCGCCGTTTTCGCCCGGCGCCGACATTGCGGGCATCATCAAGGAGGTCGGCGCGCAGGTGAGCGGCTTCAAGGCCGGAGATCCGATCCTCGCAAACCTGAGCTATGGCGGCTTTCGGGAAGAGGTGGTGGTGCCCGCCTCGCGCCTGGTCGTGCTGCCGCGCGAGCTGGATTTCAAGGCTGCCGCCGCGGTCTGCCTGCCGTACACCACGAGCTACCATGCGCTCAAAGATCTGGGGCAGTTGAAGCCCGGGGAGACACTGCTGGTGCTGGGCGCTTCCGGCGGGGTCGGCATCGCGGCCATTGAGCTGGGCAAGCTGATGGGCGCGCGGGTCATCGCCTGCGCCTCGTCCGCGGAAAAGCTGGCGGTGTGCAAACGCTGCGGCGCCGATGAGCTCATCGATTACGAGGCAACCGATTTTCGCGAGAGCATCAAGGCGCTCACCGGTGAGCGCGGCGTGGACGTAGTCTACGATCCGGTCGGCGGAAAATTTTCCGAGCCCGCGGTGCGCAGCATGGCGCGCAAGGGCCGCTTTCTGGTGGTGGGCTTCGCGGCCGGGACCATACCGAAGATCGCGCTCAATCTCATCCTGCTCAAGGGCTGCGCGGTGATCGGCGTGCGGCGCGGAGAATTCCTGATCCATGAGCCGGAGGCTTACCACGCGAACATGCGGCAGCTGATCGAGTGGCTCGCCGCGAAGAAGCTGCAGCCGTGGGTGAGTGCGACCTATCCGCTGGAGCGCGCCGCCGACGCATTCAATGCCGTCATGAGCCGCAAGGTGATCGGCAAGGTCGTGCTCGAGATGTGACGCGCATCTCTGCAATCAGCAGAGATGCGCGCGCGCTTACTCCGGTGCGGGCACCATGCGGCGCGGGCGGCCGAGCAGGTAGTTGCCGATGATGTTGCGCTGGATCTGGTTGGTGCCCTCGATAATCTGCGTGACTTTGGCGTCGCGCATGTAGCGGTTGATCGGGGCATCGTTGGAGATTCCGGTGGCGCCGAACAACTGCACCGCGTCGGTGGTGACCTTCATCGCGACATCGGTGGCGTAGCCCTTGGCCATGGCCGCGTAGGACGCCTGTTCCTCGCCGGTGGTGCCGCCATCAACCATGGCCGCCGCACGATACACCATCAGGCGCGCGGCCTCGGTCTGCATCGTCATGTCGGCGAGCATCCAGCGTATGCCCTGGTTGTCGCTCACGCGGGTGCCGAAGGTATAGCGGTTCTTGAGAAACTCGATCGCATGATCGATCGCGCCCTGCGCAAGGCCCACGGCGCGCGCGCCCATCACCGGGCGTATCATGTTGAAGCCTTCCATGGTGGCTTTGAAGCCGCGGCCCTCCTCGCCGAGCAGATTGGTTTCGGGCACGAATACGTCGTCGAAATAGACAGGGCACGAGGGCAGTCCGCGCGCACCCATCTTGTCTTCCTTGGGCCCCACGCTGTAACCCGGCATGTCCTTTTCCACGATGAACAGGTTGATGGCGCGGCGGCTGTTGTCGTCGCCTAACTTCGCGGCGACCACCACGAAATCCGCCACCGGGGAATTGGTGCACCAGATCTTCGAGCCGTTGAGCTTGAAGCCGCCCGCCACCCGGCGCGCGCGCGTCCTGATCCCGGCGACATCGGAACCGCTCTGCGGTTCGGTGACCCCGATCGAGGCGCGTAGCTCGCCGGTCGCAAGTCCGGACAAATACTTTTTCTTCTGCGTCTCGTTGCCTCCGTGCAGAATCGCGCCGAACGGACCCCACTGCGCAATCATCACGTAGCAGGTGTTGTAGCATACGCGCGAAAGTTCTTCGGCCGCCACGCAGGCGGACAGGATGCTGCCGGTACCTCCGTACTCCTTGGGGAAGGGCAGTGTAAACAGTCCGAGCGACTTCAGCAGATCGAACATGTCCTGCGGATACTCTCCCGTGCGGTCGATATCGTTCGCGCGGGCGGCGATCTTCTCGCGCGCCACCCGGCGTATGAGTTCCTGGATCTGGCGATGGTCGTCGTTCAGCGTAAACAACACTTTAAGTCTCCTCGGGTAATTGATCCAGTCCAGTCCGCTTCGGCTCCCGGAGTCGCGCAGATCGCGACGGCTGGAGCAGCACACGGGGCCCGCGTCTGCAGGCGGGCTGCGCACAGACGAAATGGCGGGGCGCTGGTTGCAAATTATAGCAGCGCCGACATACCGGCGGTTGCACCCGGGTGCGCTGCCGGTGTATAAAGTATGGAAACAAGGTCGCTCCAGGCGCGCGGCGCGAGCGCATGCAATGTGCGCCGTAATGTCATAGCATTTGGGTTGGCGTTGATCCGTGGATCGGCGCAGCATTCGTCTTTGGTGTTTCCAGCCGTCCATGCAGCAAGCGATAGGGAGGGAAAGTCATGAACAGACGTCATTTATCATCGGTGGCCTGGACTATATTAGCGGCGGCGCTGTGCGGCGGCACAGGTATCGCGCATGCACAGGGCACCTATCCGGAGCGCACGATCCGCATCGTGGTTCCGTTCGCGGCCGGGGGGTCGACGGATGCACACGCGCGGCTGCTCGCGAATCGCATGACTCCGCTGCTCGGCCGCTCGGTGATCGTCGAGGCCAAGCCTGGCGCGAGCGGCATCATCGGCACTTCCGAGGTCGTGCACGCCCGGCCGGACGGCTACACGCTGCTGCTTGCGACCTCATCGACGTTGATCATTGCGCCGGCGGCGGTGAAGACGCCGCCGTACAATGCAATGAAGGATCTGAACACCATCGCCATCATCGGCGTGCAGCCGATCATGATCGTCGCGACCCCCAGCCTGCCGGCAAAGAACCTGCAGGAGTTGATCGGCTTGCTCAAAGCCAATCCCGGAAAATACAACTACGCGTTGTCGGGCGGGCTCACGGTCAATACGTTGATGATGGAGATGTTCAAGAAGCAGGCCGGCAATCTCGACGTGACCGCCGTGCCGTACAAGGGCACCAATGAAGTGGCGCTGGCGCTGGTGGGCGGACACGTCGAGCTCGCCGCGCTGACGCCGGGTTCCGGCATGGAACTCTATCGCGCCAACAAGATCCGCGTGCTGGCGGTCGCTTCCGAAAGCCGACTCAAGGCCGCACCCGATTTTCCCACCACTGTCGAGCAGGGCCTGCCCGATCTCGTCGTGCTGACCTTCGATGCGATCAGCATCCCTGCGGCCACGCCCAAGCCCATCACGGACCGCCTCACCCAGGTCATCGGCAGGATCATGGCCACGGACGCTTATCTGGAGGAACTCGACCGCTTGGGCATGGAGGCATTTGCCGGCTCCACTTCGCCCGAAAGGGTGAATCAGTTCCTGAACGGGCTGATCAATCGCTGGTCGCCGACGATCAAGGAGTTGAGTGCGCGCGAAGGCGCGCAGCTCTGAGGATTCTACAGCGCTCTTACGCTGTCTGCGTCAAGTCGTTCTGCGGTGTCCACCAGGAGCCGCGGAAAGTAATTTCCGGTCGTCACCGACTTGGCGTCTACTGCGCGTGAGCTGAGTGTTAATAAAAAGCATCGAAGCGCGCCTCAGTTAATCGAAGGCATAGAGGCGCGCCGGATTATCGATCACGATCTTGTTGCGCAGCGCTGCATCGGGGACAGCTTCGAAAAACAGATCGACCAGCGCGCCGTCGTTCGGCATGTCCTGGGAAATGTTCGGATGCGGCCAGTCGGTGCCCCACAGGATGCGGTCGGGCGCCGCTTCGACTAGCGCGCGTGCAAACGGCACGGCATCGCGAAACGGCCGCACGCCCGATACCCGCTCCGGCCCTGAGATCTTCACCCAGGCGAGCGGGTTCTCGCGCATCAGCGCCAGCAGCATCTGGAACGGTTTCTGGTTCAGGCCTGCAGATGCCTTGGCGCGGCCCATGTGATCGATGACGAACGGGATTTCGATGCTGCGGATGAGCTCCGCCTGCTCGACTAAATCCTGCGCATCCAGGTGAAGCTCCAGATGCCAGCCGAGCGCGGCGATGCGCTTGGCCATGCGCGTGAGCACGGTGACGTCGGGCACGCCGCCCAAGTGCTTCACGAAATTGAAACGCAGCCCGCGCATGCCGCCAGCGTGCAACTCGGCGAGCGCGGCATCCGAGAGCTCGGCCTCGCCGTTGGCGACGCCGCGATAAGCGCCGCCGCTACGCGCGATGGCGTCCAGCGTCACGCGATGATCGATGCCGTGGCAGCTCGCGTGCACGATCACTGCGCGCGTAAAACCCAGATGCGCGTGCAGCGCGCGCAGCCGCTCGAAGGGCGCATCCTCGGGGGTGTAGCTGCGCCCCGCGGAGTAGGGGAATTTGGCTGCCGGCCCGAAGACGTGGCAATGGGCGTCCCACGCGCCGACGGGCAGGCGGTTAAGCGGCTTGCTGGGATTGGGATCCGGAGGCGGACAGGACTTCGCGGCGCTGGTCTGGGACAAGTGCGTTACCTCGACAATGGGTTGGATATGGTGCGCAGGCACTAGTTTACCGGAACGCGGGTGCCCTGCAGTTGCCGGACGCGGACTGCCATGCGATCATGGGCGCCGACGCGAGTTCTCGGTGCCGGCGAAGACCGTAAAGGAATTCATCGAGTACGCCAAAGCGCGGCCCGGACAAGTCAACTACGGCTCGACCAGTCCCGGGAGCCTCGCGCGGCTGGGCATGGAAATCCTGGCGGGCAAGGCCGGCATCTCGCTGGTACACGTGCCCTACAAGGGCGCGGGCCCGGTCACCGTGGCGCTGCTGTCGGGGGAGGTGCAGGCTTCGTTTGTATCGCTCGCGCCGGTCATCACCAACATCAGGTCGGGGCAGTTAAGGGCGCTCGCTTCGCGCACGCGCCAGCGCGCGGAGCTGCTGCCGGACGTGCCTACGCTCAAGGAACTGGGATATCCGGAACTCACCGACTCCGCCTGGCAGGGCATGTACGTCGCGGCGGGCACGCCGTTGCCGATATTGAGAACGCTGCACGCGGCGATCGGCAAGGTGATGACAGATCCGCGCGTGAACGAGAAGCTGAAAGTGGGCGGCGCCACCATCATCCGCAGCGGCTCGCTGGAGAACTGCGCCGCGTTCTCCAAGTCGGAGGTCGCCTTCTGGGGCAAGCTGGTGAAGCAGGTCGGGCTCGCGGGGATGCAGTAGCTTTTTCATCGCGCCAGATCGCGCAGGGCATCACCGGTTCGCCTGGCCAGCCGGCGGTTGTGGAAAATCACACCGGGGCGCCCCGCTATCTGCGTCCGCTTTCCGAGTGCCGCCCGCGGATCGTTGCTGATATCAACGCTCTTTCGCGGGACGGCCGAGCACGCCGCCCGCCCAAAGTATCACCGCGTTGAGCCAGAAGATCGGAGGCAGCCCGAAGGCCGAGGCGATCACGCCGAATGCCATCGGGCTCGCGACCTTGGTGATATTGTTGACGGTCATCTTCAGCCCCAGGGCTTCGCCGGAGCGGCCCTTGGCAGCGCTGCTGAACATGAGCATGTTGATGAGCGGCTGGCCGCAGCCGATGCCCAGCCCGAACACGAAGGACAGCAATCCGAGGACGAGGGCGCTTTCGAAGAACGGCACCAGCATCAGGCTCGCCGCCCCGATATAAAACGCATAGACCAGCACGGCTCGTTCCCGGAACCGCGCGACCAGGCGCGGCAGGGCGCCGCGCACGACGAACGCGGCCGCTGAGTTGGTCGCCATCACCATGCCGATCACCGAGGCCGACAATCCGACGGATTGTGCGTAGACCGGCATGTAGAACTGGTAGAGGGTGATGGTGGCGAGCAGGATGCTGCTGGTGGCGAGCGTCTTGCGCACGTCGCGGTCGCGCAACATCTCGCGCACGCCGCCGCTCGCCTGCGTTTCCGCGCTCTCGCCACCCGGCAGCATGCCGCCCCAGAGCGCCAGCAGCAGCGCCGGCGCCAGCATGATGAGCGCGATGTGCACGCACGCCGCGGCATAACCTGCGTGATCGGAGGAAAACCCCGCGATCAGCGGCCCCAGCAGACTGCTGACGGACTGTATCAGGGCGTAGTTGCTGAAATTCTGCGTGCGGTTGGCCGGCACGCTGAGGATACCCACCAGGTTCTGGCAGGACACGTTCAGGAACGTGGTCGCCAGACCGGTGGCCACGGCTGCGATGAACACCGGCGCCAGGCCGGGCACGAAGTAGGGCAGCAGCATGCCGAGTCCGCTCAGCGTAGAGGTGGCGACCAGCAGCCAGCGCGCGCCCAAACGGTCGGCCATCTTGCCGGCCGTCACTGCGAGCAGCGCCGGCAGCAGGAAAAACATCGCTGCCAGCACGCCGATGGCGGCCGGCGAGGCGCCGAGCTTCAGCGCATAGAGCACCAGCACGAGGTTGGAGGCGCGCACGCTGGTGCCGTTGATCAGCGACAGCGCGTAGATGAAATAAAGGGTCACGGGCTGGAGTTTACACGGTGCTGTGGCGGCGAGAGTGCGGGCTGAGGGCGATGCAGTATGGTGCTAGTGCAGTGCTTCGTTCTGTTTGGAACTTAAACGGCTGTTGGCGCGGATGACCTTGGCAAGGATGTCATTGGCCTTGGCAGTCCAGACGAAAGGCTTGGGATCTTTATTGTGCAAACTGATGTACTCTTTGATTGCAG
>CAIVHG010000092.1 GCA_903905655.1 uncultured beta proteobacterium
ACGCCGAAGCCCACTGCAATTGCGGCGTCGTGCTTGCCGACCTCAAGCGCTATGAGGCGGCGTGCGCCTGCTGCGAGCGGGCGCTCGCGCTCGCGCCGGACCTTGCCGATGCCTACAACAATCTCGGCAATGCGCTGCGCGAATTCAGGCGCCAGCAGAAGGCGCTCGCGAGCTGCGAGCGCGCGCTGACGCTGAATCCGCATCACGCCGCAGCCCACAGCAATCGCGGCCACGCACTGCGCGAACTCAGGCGACCCGCGGAGGCGCTCGCGAGCTACCAGCAGGCGCTGGCGCTGGCGCCCGCCGCTGCGCAGGCGTACAACGATCTCGGCAATGCGCTGCGCGAACTCAGGCGCCCGGCAGAGGCGCTCGCGAGCTACCAGCGGGCGCTGGCACTGGCGCCCGCCGCTGCAGGCGCGTATGTCAATCGCGGCAATGCACTGCTCGAGCTGGAGCATTACGTAGCGGCACTGGATAGCTACGAGCACGCGCTCGCGACCGACCCCGGTTCGGCAGAAGCGCACTGCAATCGCGGCGTCCTGCTGGCTCAGCTCAGGCGCTACGATGCGGCGCTGGAAAGTTATGCGCGCGCGATCGCGATCGTCCCCGACTATGCCTCCGCGCATCACAATCTGGCGCTGTGCTGTATGCAGCATGGCGATTGGGCGCGCGGCTGGAAGGAATACGAATGGCGCTGGGTGGAAGAGCAGCTCGAGCACAAGCACCGCGGCTTCTCCCAGCCGCTGTGGCTGGGCGCACAGCCGTTGCAAGGCAAGACGCTGCTTCTGCATAGCGAACAGGGCCTGGGCGACACGCTGCAGTTCTGCCGCTACGTCCCGCTGCTCGCCGACAGAGGAGCGCGCGTGGTGCTGGAAGTGCAGCCGCCGCTGCTGCCGCTGCTCGCCGGCCTGGTGGGAGCGGCGCAGGTGCTGGAGCGGGGCGTGCCGCTGCCGGCCTTCGATTACCACTGTCCGCTGCTCAGCCTGCCGCTCGCGTTCAACACGCAACTCAACGACATTCCGCTGGGCATTCCGTATGTGCAGAGCAATCCCCCACGGGTCAGCGCCTGGCAGCGCACGCTGGGGGCGCAGGCGAAGCCGCGGGTCGGGCTCGTCTGGAGCGGCAGCCTCATACATCGGAACGACCGCAATCGCAGCATCGCGCTCGCGCAGTTGCTGCAGGTGTTATCCGCGAACATCGAGTGGATCAGTTTGCAGCAGCAGTTGCGGCAAGCGGACGCGCAGCTGCTCGCCTTGCACCCTGAGATCCGCAACTATGCGGATCAGCTCGTCGACTTCGCGGACACGGCGGCGCTGGTGGAACTGATGGATCTGGTGGTGACGGTGGATACCGCGGTCGCGCACCTCGCCGGCGCGATGGGCAAGCCGGTGTGGATCCTGCTGCCGCACAACAGCGACTGGCGCTGGCTGCTCGATTGCGTAGACAGTGGATGGTATCCAACGGCGCGGTTATTCAGGCAGCCTGCGATGGGCGACTGGGCGAGCGTGATACAGCAGGTGGGCGCGGAACTCGCGCGGTGCTACTGACGCTGCGACCTGCGCACCGGAGCTCCACACAGAGGCGGCAAGCGCTGGCTGCACAGTGTTATGGAGTAGACTTTGGGCATGCCCCGCACTTCCAGCAAACCGCGGACTTCCAATCGCACTTCACCTGACGTAACTACAACGCAGGCGCAGCAGCGCTTCGCGCAGGCTTTTGCCCTGCACCAGCAGGGCCGGCTCGCGCAGGCGCAGGCGCTATACGAGCAGGTGCTTGCCATGCTTCCTGGTCATTCCGATGCGCTGCACATGACCGGGGTGATCGCATTGCAGACCGGAAAATGCGAGCGCGCCGCGGCAGTCATTAGTCAGGCCCTGCAGATCGATCCCGGCAATGCGGATGCCCATTACAACCGCGGGATTGCACTGGAGTCGCTTGGTCGGCAGGTGGCGGCGATCGCGAGCTACGAGCAGGCGCTCGTGTTGAAGCCCAGCTATGCGGCAGCCTACAATAACTGCGCGATCGCGCTCAAAGATCTGGACCCACCCGCGGCCCTGCGCTGCTTCGGACGGGCGATCGCGCTCCTGCCGGATTTTGCCGAAGCCCTCAACAACTGCGGCAATGTGCTGAGAGACCTGCAGCGGCATGCGGCGGCACTGCACAGCTACGAGCGCGCCATCGCGCTTGCTCCAGGCTATGTGCAAGCGTACTGCAATCGCGGCCTTGCGCTCACGGATCTGGGGCGGAACGAGGCGGCCTTGAGCAGTTACCGGCGCGCGCTTGCGCTGAAGCCCGGGGATGCAGATGCGCATGACGGCTGCGGTATCGCTCTCGACCATCAGCAGCAGCCCGGCGCTGCGCTGCAATGCTTTGAGCTTGCGATCGCGCTCAGGCCGGATTACGCGGACGCCTACAACAATCGCGGCAGCGCGCTGCGCGGACTTCGGCGCCATGCGGCGGCACTCGCGAGCATCGAGCGGGCGCTCGCGTTGCAATGCGACCATGCCGCGGCCCACAACAATCGCGGAGTCACGCTGCGCGAGCTCGCACAGTCCGCAGCAGCGCTGACCAGCTTCGAGCATGCGATTGCACTCGATCCGCGCTTTGCGGATGCGTACTACAACCACGGCAATGCATTGCGCGATTTCACGCAGCTGGAAGCGGCCCTGCACAGCCTGGCCCGCGCCCTCGCGCTGCGGCCCGATTGTCCCTATCTGTACGGACTGCTCCTGCACACCAAGATGCACCTGTGTGACTGGACCGACCAGGAGCCGGAATTCCTGGAACTGACAGCAAAGATCGAACGCGGCGAGCAGGCGTCGATCCCGTTTGCTGTGCTCGCGATCAGCGATGCTCCTGCGTTGCAACGCAAGGCTGCGGAGATCTGGATGCAGGCGCAATATCCGCCCCGCCGCTCGCTGCCTGAACTGCGTGCTCATGCCCGGCACGACAAGATCCGCGTCGGCTACTATTCCGCGGACTTTCACGATCATCCCACTGCGTATCTGATCGCGGAGCTGTTCGAGAGGCACGACCGGACGAAGTTCGAGCTGACTGCGTTCTCGTTCGGCCCGCAGCGCAACGACGCCATGCGCCGCCGGCTCGCCGCAGCCTTTGACCGCTTCATCGACGTGAGCGGCAATGATGACACACAGGTGGCGGCGCTCTCCAGGGAGCTGGCGATAGACATTGCGATCGACCTCAAGGGCTACACTCATGGCAGCAGGCCGGGGATTTTCGCCGCGCGGGCGGCGCCGCTGCAGGTCGGTTATCTGGGCTATCCCGGAACCATGGGTGCCTCGTACATCGACTATCTGATTGCGGATCGCACGCTGATACCGCCGGAGAGCCAGCGCCATTACTGCGAGCAGATCATCTATCTGCCCGACAGCTATCAGGTCAACGATGGCCAGCGCGCGATCGCGGAGCGGTCGCTGACGCGGGAGCAGGCGGGGCTGCCGCCGACCGGTTTCGTCTACTGCTGCTTCAACAACAATTACAAGATCACGCGCGCTGCGTTTGATGGCTGGATGCGCATCCTCGAGCGCGTCGATGGCAGCGTGCTGTGGCTGCTGGAAGGCAGCGCCGCGGCTGCCGGCAACCTGCTCAGGGAAGCGCAGGCGCGGGGCATCTCTCCTGAACGGCTGGTGTTCGCCAAGCGCATGCCCATGCCGGAGCATCTGGCGCGGCAGCGGCTGGCGGATATCCTGCTCGATACGCTGCCCTGCAATGCGCATACGACGGCGAGCGATGCGCTGTGGGCGGGGCTACCGGTGCTGACGCGCGCGGGCGAGTCGTTCGCCGGCAGAGTGGCGGCCAGCCTGCTCAACGCCATCGGCCTGCCGGAGCTTGTCACGAAGACGCAGGAGCAATACGAGGCGCTGGCGGTGGAACTTGCGGAGCATCCGCAGCGCCTGCTGGATCTCAGGCTCAGGCTGGAGCGGAACCGGCGGACGGCGCCGCTGTTCGACACGCGGCGATTCGCGGAAAATTGCGAAGCGGCCTATGCGGAGATCTACGAGCGGCAGCAGGCGGATTTGCCGCCGGATCACATTTACATCGGGGACTGACGCATGCGCACCATTCCATCAGCACCAAGTATCATGGGCAGAGGTTTCTATGTTGACGCTTTGCAATGGTGTGGTGTGCGATGATGACGACTGATGAGCGGATATCGTATGCGGGCTGTCCCTTGTGCGAGCATGCGGTGGCGAAAGATCTGCGCAGCGGCGATTGCTCCAAGCATCCGCTCTATCAGCCTTCACTGTCGCCGGATATCCGCTGGAAGCAGTGCGCCGGCTGCGGGCACATCTATACCGAGGGCTATTACACGGCCGCGGCCTGCAGCCTGATCTTCGGCAAGACCAACCCGAATCAGATGTTCGGCCATGACGTCGAGGGGCAGCGGCAGGTCTCGGCGCGCATCATCGAAAAGGTGCTGCCGTACGCCGCCGGCGGCCATTGGCTGGACGTCGGTTTCGGCAGCGGATCGCTGCTGTTCACCGCCCGCGAATACGGCTATCTGCCGGTCGGCACCGATTTGCGCACACAGAACGTCGCTGCCATGTCGGCGCTGGGCATACCGGCATATCAGGTTGAGTTGGGCGAGTTGTCGATCGCCGAGAAATGCGCGGTCGTCAGCATGGCGGACGTGCTGGAGCACATGCCGTTTCCCAAGGTGGGCCTGCGCGCGGCGCACGGCCTGCTGGAAGACGGCGGCGTCCTGTTCGTCTCGATGCCCAACATGGAGAGCGTCGTGTGGTCCGCGCTCGATCAGCACGCAGCGAATCCCTACTGGGGGGAACTCGAGCACTATCACAACTTCAGCCGCAGCCGGCTCTACGCGCTGCTGCGAGAATGCGGCTTCGAGCCGCTGCGCTATGGCATCAGCGAACGCTATCGGGTGTGCATGGAGGTGATTGCTCGCAAGCGCTGAGCCATGCGTAGCGGCAGCGAAGTTGTTACACCCATGATTGCGTGCCGGCGATCGGCGAGTCCAGTCGCGTGTGGTTTTACTTCTTGAACACCTTCTGCCACTTCGCGATTTCGGTCGTGATGAACGTCCCGAAGTCCTGCGGCGTCGTGGGATTGGGCTGGCTTCCGCGCTGCAGGAGCCACGTCCGCACCTCCGCGTCGGCCAGCACATCGCGCGCCGCCTTGTTCAGCGTCGCGACGACATCCGGCGGCAAGCCGCGCGGACCGGACAGTCCATAGAAGCCCGTGACGGAATAGCCCGGCAGCGTCTCCGCGATCGTCGGCACGTCCGGCAGCAACTCGAAACGCCGCAAATCGGTCACTGCGAGCACGCGGAGCGTACCGGCCTTCATCGCCGGCAGGACGACGTTCACGGTGGCGAAAGTGTAATCGACCTTGTCCGCGAGGACCTCCTTGACCGACTGCGGATTGCCCTCCGACGGCACCCGCTTCACGTCGATCCCGGTCTGCGATATCAGGAGTTCCGAGGCCATGTGAGTGACGCTGCCGTTCACGACGGCGGTCGAGAGGCCGCCGGGCTTTTTGCGTGCCAGCGCGATGAGATCGGCAACCGACTTCGCCGGCGAGTCTGCTTTGACCGCAAGCGTTGTGACGTTGGCGGCGAGCATCGTGATCGGCGTGAAATCTTTTAACGGGTCGTAAGGCTGCGAGGGCTGCAGGGCCGGATTGAGGATGTGAAACGTGAAATCGAGCAGCAGCGTGTATCCGTCGGGCTTCGCCCGCACGACCGCCAGCGCGGCCTCGTTGCCGTCGCCGCTCGCCGTGTTCTGGATTTCGATGGGTTGACCGAGCCGTTTCGAAAGAGCACCGGCAATGAAGCGGCCCAATACGTCAGAGCCGCCGCCGGCTTCGCCCACGACCACGAGCCGGATCGGCTGGCTCGGATAGCTGGCGGCTGCAGCCATGGCGTCAGCGGCGGCGCCGGCCAGGACGGACATCAACAGGAAAGCACCCAGATGTAATGCTGGCTGGCGTAGCCAGCGTAATGGCCTCATTGAAGCTCCTCAGGTCGTGCAAATGATTCATTCGTGGTGCGCGGCGACGCGCGGACGGTGTCGGTCAACGCGCATATTGCCCCTGTATTCGCGCCTCGTGGGTGATTTTGCTCTTCGTCGCGACGTCGGAGAGTAACGTAGCCGCAGGTGGTAGGAGATCTAACCCTTAACTTAACCCTTAACCCGCCTTTCCCGCTACGCGCGACTATATCGATCGCCCGGCAAGCGGTCAATCGCACCATGTCTGGTGAAAATTTCGCCACATTTGTCCCGCACACGTCCTCACGACAGTAAACTATTCTTCAACGAACTAAGGAACCTCTGATTGACTCCCACGCGGATTGCGTTGTGGCAAAATGCGGATGGATGCGAGACGCGCGACGAAGGTCGTAGCTGGACTACGATGCCGAGGAGCGCGGCGAAGCAGACGGTGCGCCGAAGCGCGGAGCAGGGACCCATTTATGGGATGCGACCGCGAAGGCGGACGTGGGCAGCGAAATGCGGCGCACTCGGCCCGCTGCCGGGTCGCATCTACGCACTTAGGTGCGTAGAAACTGCTCCGCCGTTCGCGGTCCATTTTGCCACAACCCGCTAGGGACGGGGGCTTTGCGGGCGATCTGCTTTGTCGCTCGGCTTGCTAAGGGGATGGCCATTAGCTGCGCCGCGCTTCGCGCATCTCATCCCGCAAAGCCCCCGTCGCAACCGTGCGGGACTTAATCAGAGGTTCCCAAGACTCAGGACACTAATGCCGTCCGCAGGTCCGTCGACCGCGCGAGGCATACCCGGAAAGCCCATGACCAGCCGCAGCGAAGTTGTTACCCACATGATCGCGCGTGTGCGATCGCCGCGTCGCGCCAACCGTGCGCGGATCGCGCGGTGGTAGCGTCCACCGTCACCCTGGCGCAGGCGGTCGAACTCGCGGCGGCCGCCTATCAGCACGGGGATTGGCCGGAGGCAGAGCGGCTGTGCAGGCTCATGCTCGAGGCGCATCCGCACTATTTCGACGCGCTCTACCTGCTGGGCATCATCGCGGCGCAGACCGGGCGCACGGCTGAGGCGGCCGCACTGCTGATGCAGGCGGTCGCGCTCGATGCCGCGCACGCCGACGCCCGCAACAATCTCGGCGTCGTGCTGCGCGCGCTCAGGCGCTACCCGGAGGCGCTGGACAGCTACGAGCGTGCGATCGCGCTCGAGCCCGCGGTGGCGGAGCCGTACGCAAATCGCGGCAATGCGCTGCAGGATCTAAAACGTTACGACGCGGCGCTCACCAGTCAGAAGCGGGCGCTCGCGCTGGCGCCCGCATACGCGGAAGCCTGGATCAACCGCGGCAACGTACTGCGCGACCTCAGGCGCCTGGACGATGCGCTCGCGAGCTACGAGCGGGCGCTGGCGCTTGCGCCACAGCACGCGGGGGCCCACAGCAATTGCGGCGTCGTGCTGACAGAACTCAAGCGCTACCCGGAGGCGCTCGCAAGCTGCGAATGTGCGATCGCGCTGGCGCCTGACGGCGCGGACGTTTACGGGCATCGCGGCAATGTGCTGCGCGAAATGCGCCGCTACGATGCAGCGCTCGCGAGCTGCGGGCGTGCGCTCGCGCTCGATCGCGAATTCGCGGAAGTACACAGTGCGCACGGCAACGCGCTGCGTGATCTCAGGCGCGACGATGAGGCGCGCGTGAGCTTTGAGCGGTCGATTGCGCTTGCGCCTGACCATGCTGATGCGTACGTCAATTGCGGCAATGTGCTGCTGGATCTCAGGCGACAGCTTGAGGCATTGGAGCGCCTGCAGCGCGCCCTGCAGATCAGGCCGGACTACGACTACCTGTACGGCGCCTGGCTGCACACCAAGCAGGGAATCTGTGACTGGCGCGGCATCGAAAGCGATCTGCTGCATCTGACCGCGCAAATCGGGCGCGGCGTAAAGGCGGCCAATCCTTTTGCCGTGGTCACTGCGATCGACTCCCCTGGCCTGCAGAGAACGGCTGCAGATATTCTTGCACAGGACCGCTATCCTCCCGATGATGCGCTGCCAGCGCTGCTGAGGTATCCCCGGCGCGCGAAGATCAGCATCGGCTATTACTCCGCAGACTTTCACGATCACGCGACCTCTTATCTGATGGCGGGGCTGTTCGAGGCGCACGACCGCAGCCGGTTCGAGATCATCGGATTTTCTTTCGGCGCGGAAACGCAGGGGCCGATGCGGCAGCGGCTGAGCGCGGCTATCGATGAGTTCATGGACGTGCGGGCGCTGAGCGACCAGGAGGTGGCGAAGCTCTCGCGCGAGCGCGCGATCGACATCGCGGTCGATCTGAAGGGCTATACCCAACACGGCAGGCCCGGCATATTTGCCGAGCGCGCGGCGCCGATCCAGGTGAACTACCTCGGTTATCCGGGCACCATGGCTGCGCCGTATATGGATTATCTGATCGCCGACCCGGTGCTCATACCAGAGGAAAGCCGGTGGCACTATGCCGAGAAGATCGTCTATCTGCCCCACAGCTATCAGGTCAACGACTCACAGCGCGTGATCGCGGAGGTCGCGTTCAGGCGCGAGCAGCTCGGCTTGCCGCCCACGGGCTTCGTCTACTGCTGCTTTAACAACGATTACAAGATCGCGCCCGCCGTGTTCGATAGCTGGATGCGCATCCTCGACAGCGTCGAAGGCAGCGTGCTGTGGCTGCTTGAAGATAACGCCGGCGCTGCCTTCAACTTGCGGCGCGAGGCCGAGCTGCGGGGAATCGCTGGCGGGCGGCTGGTGTTTGCCGGGCGCATGACCCAGGCCGAGCACCTGGCGCGGCACCGGCTGGCCGATCTGTTTCTGGACACGCTGCCGTGCAATGCGCACACCACCGCGAGCGACGCGCTGTGGGCCGGACTGCCGGTGCTGACATGCGTGGGGCAGAGCTTTGCGGCGCGGGTCGCGGCGAGCCTGCTGAACGCCATCAGTTTGCCGGAACTGATCGTATCCACTGCGCAGCAATACGTGGCGCGCGCCATTGAGCTCGCGACTCACCCGCGGCGACTGCAGGACATCAGGACGAAGCTCGCCGCGAACCGGCTGACGGCGCCGCTGTTCGACACCCGGCTTTATGCGCAACACATCGAAGCGGCATACGCGCAGATCTATGAGCGCTACCATGCCGGCCTGCCGCCCGATCACATCCACGTGGCAGCGTGATGCGTGTAGCCGCAGAGGGCGCGTTTAGATCGCGGAATCATAGGGTAAACTTTGTCGGTGGTTACCAAGCTCGATCACATGCACGACGGCGCTGTCGCCGGTAATGCGGCGCAGCGGCTGTTCGACGCAGGCTACGCGTTGCACGGGGAGGGCCGGCTCGCGCAGGCGCTGGCGCTGTATGAGCAGGTGCTGGCGATCGAGCCCGGGCATTTCGATGCCCTGCACATGACGGGCGTGATCGCATATCAGTCCAAAGACCCTCAACGCTCAGTAGATCTGATCGGCAGGGCGCTGGAAAACAATTCCCGCGATGCGGCCGCCTACTACAACCACGGCGTTGCGCTGCAGGCGCTGGGGCAGCACACTGCGGCTGCAGTCAGCTACGAACGCGCCATTGCGCTCAAGGCCGGCTATGCGGACGCCCACAACAACCTCGGCATCGCGCTGCAGGAACTCGGCCGGGTCGATGCCGCCCTGCAGAGCTTCGAGCGCGCGCTTGCGCTGCAGCCCGATCATGTGCACGGCCACAACAATCTCGGCAATGCGCGGCGGGCGCTCAATCACCCTCAGGCGGCGGTCGAATGTTATGAACGGGCGCTCGCGCTGGCGCCCGCGTACGCGGAGGCGCACGACAACCGCGGCGTCGCGCTCGCCGACCTCGACAGCTGCGCGGCGGCGCTCGCAAGCCATGAACGGGCGCTCGCGCTTGACCCCGGACGCGGCGGGGCCTATTACAACCGCGGCAATGCGCTGCGCGATCTCAGGCGCCACGAGTGCGCACTGCAATGCTACGAGCGGGCGTTCGCGCTGGCGCCCGGTGACATCCTGGTCCACATCAATCGCGGCAACGCGTTGCGCGAATTGAAGCGCTACGAGGCAGCGCTCGCGGCCTACCAACAGGCGCTGGCACTCGACGCGCAGCATCCAGGGGCGCATCTCAACAGCGCCCTGTGTCTGCTGCAAATGGGGGACTATGCGCGCGGCTGGAAGGAATACGAATGGCGCTGGCGGGAAGCGCAAACCGACACGGACCGGCGCGACTACCCGCAGGCGCTGTGGCTGGGCACGCCATCGTTGGAAGCCAGGACGCTGCTGCTGCACAGCGAACAGGGCCTGGGCGACACGCTGCAGTTCTGCCGCTACCTGCCGCTGCTCGCAAGAGCAGGAGCGCATGTGCTGCTGGAAGTGCAGCCGCCGCTCGCGCCGCTGTTCGCGGGATTCGAGGGCGCGGCGCTCGTGCTGGCGCGAGGCACGCCGCTGCCGGCCTTCGATTACCACTGCCCGCTGCTGAGCCTGCCGCTTGCGTTCAGGACGGAGCTCGACGACATACCGCTGGGCATTCCCTATATCAGGAGCGATGCAGAGCGCGTTAGCGCCTGGAGCAGCACGCTGGGAGCAAAGGTGCGGCCGCGCATCGGGCTGGCGTGGAGCGGCAGCGCCAAACACACCAACGACCGCAACCGCAGCATCGCGCTCGCGCACTTGCTGCCCATGTTATCCGAAGACATCGAGTGGATCAGCCTGCAGCAGGAAGTGCGGGCGGCGGACGCGTCGGTGCTCGCTGCGCATCCTGAGATCCGTCACTACGGTGAGCAGCTCGTGAACTTTGCGGAGACGGCAGCATTGCTGGAACTGCTGGACCTGGTGGTGACGGTGGACACGGTGGTCGCGCATCTGGCCGGCGCGATGGGCAAGCCGGTGTGGATCCTGCTGCCCTACAACAGCGACTGGCGCTGGCTCGTGGAGCGCGAGGACAGCGCCTGGTATCCAACGGCGCGCCTGTTCCGGCAACCCGAAATCGGTGATTGGGCGAGCGTGATGCTGCGGGTCAGTGAGGAACTCGACCGCAGGTACTGTACAGCGGGCGCGCCATGACAGCTTCCAGCCCGACCCTGATGCAAGACGCCGGACTGGCGGTCGCCGCTTACCAACGAGGCGATTGGGCGGAGGCGGAGCGCTTGTGCCGTCTGATTCTTGGCAGCAACGCAGACCATTTCGAAGCGCTCTACCTCATGGGCATGATCGCAGGCCAGACGCAGCGCGCGCCAGAAGCCGCTCAACTGCTGGCGCGGGCGGCTGCGCTCAATCCGCTGCGCGCCGATGTCTGCAACTATCTGGGCATCGTGCTCAGAGAACTAGGGCGCCTGGATGAGGCGCTCGCGAGCCACGAGCGGGTCGTCGTGCTCGCGCCGGAGTTTGCGCAAGCCTACAACAACTGCGGGGTGCTGCTCGCCGAGCTGCACCGTCCCGAAGCAGCGTTGCGGCGCTTCGACAGCGCGCTTGTGCAGGCGCCCACTGATGCACAAGCACACAACAACCGCGCCAATGCGCTGCGCGCGTTGCGGCGTCCCGAAGCGGCGCTGGAAGGCTATGCGCAGGCGATCTCGCTGCGGCCCGCTTATGCAGAAGCCCATAGCAATCGCGGCGTCGCGCTCGCCGAACTCGGACGCTGCGAGGAGGCGATCGCTAGCCACGATCTAGCGATTGCGCTCGAGCCTGGCTATGCGGACGCCTACAGCAATCGCGGTCTGGTGCTAGCCGACTTGAAGCGCCACGCTGCGGCGCTCGCGAGCTATGGCCGCGCGCTTGCGCTCAAGCCGGACGCTGCACCCGCGCACTCGAACCGCGCGCTATGCCTACTGCAACTCGGGGACTATACGCGCGGCTGGGAGGAATACGAATGGCGCTGGCATACCGGCTATATGGAGCAGGACCGGCGCGATTATGTACAGCCGCTGTGGCTGGGTTCACCGTCGCTCAAAGGCAAGACCATCTTGCTGCACAGCGAGCAGGGCCTGGGCGACACGCTGCAGTTCTGCCGCTATGCGCCGCTGCTCGCGGCGATGGGCGCGCGGGTGGTGCTCGAAGTGCAGACGCCGCTCGTGCTCCTGCTCGCCGGCCTCAAGGGGGCGGCGCAGGTGCTGGCGCGCGGCGCAGCGCTGCCGGCCTGCGATTACCACTGTCCGCTGCTGAGCCTGCCGCTCGCATTTAAAACTGAACTGAATGACATTCCTCTGGGCATTCCCTATGTGGCGAGCGACGCGGCTCACCATGCCGCGTGGCAAAGCGCATTGGGAGCAAAGGCCAAGCCGCGCATCGGGCTCGCGTGGAGCGGTCGGGCCACGCACACCAATGACCGCAATCGCAGCATGGCGCTTGCGCAGCTGCTGCCTTTGCTATCCGCGGACATGGAGTGGATCAGCCTGCAGCAGGAGGTGCGGGCAGCGGACGCACCGGCGCTCGCCGCGCACCCTGAGATCCGTCACTACGGAGATCGGTTGATAGATTTCGCTGACACCGCGGCGTTGGTGGAGCAGACGGATCTCGTGATCACTGTGGACAGCGTGGTCGCGCACCTCGCGGGCGCAATGGGCAAGCCGGTGTGGGTCCTGCTGCCGTACAACAGCGACTGGCGCTGGCTCGCGGAGCGCGAAGACAGCCCGTGGTATCCAACGGCGCGCTTGTTTCGTCAGCAGGCGATCGGCGACTGGGCAGGCGTGATACGACGCATCGGCGCTGAACTCGCGCGTTGGCGGTCGTGAGCGGGTTCGATGCCAATGTAGATCGTGATACTCATCCCGACAGAACGTATCTCACCCTCACGCCAGCCCTCTCCCGCACGCGGGCGAGGGAGCAAGATTAGAAGGTTCCCTCGCCCCTCCGGGGAGAGGGCACTCGCGACACGGCGTTCGCGAAGCGATCAGGGGCGGGAGCGAGTGCAAAGGCGCGCTCCCCGCAAACGGCTGACTTTGTCAGTAACGAGTCCGCGCGCCAGGGTGAGGGGGAAGCTCACAAGCGCACTGCAGTTCAATAAAAAATCACGGCGCTGCAGTTCTTGCAGCGCCGTATGAGGCGGATCTTGCCGGAGCAATACTCAGAAGACTAAGCGCTCTGCTCGGCCTCGAGTTTCTCGACCGCGGCGATCGCCCGCGTCAGCGCGGCCGCGAGATCTTTGGCTGACTGCAGCGTGATCTCAACGGCGGCGCGTGCGCCGGGCCCGAGCGCGGGGTTTACGAAGTCTATGCACATGGCTTCTTCGAGCCAGGCGTGGTGCGGGTGGTCGTACGAAACGACCGCACGCGTCACCTCGAACCAGCCGTCGCTGCTCTTGCCCGAGCCTTCGGCAGCGGTTATTTCAACGATCGATGTGCACATGCAGTGGCCTAGGCCGCCAGGTGCTTGCCGAAGAAGTCGAACACCTTCTGCCAGCCGTCCAGCGCCTGCTCCAAACGGTACATCGGGCGGTCATAGTAGAAGAAGCCGTGACCGGCGCCGTCGTAGCGGTGGAACTGATAATCCTTGCCCAGCCTCTTCAGCTCGGCTTCGTGCTTGTCCACCTGTTCCGGAGTCGGGTTCTTGTCGTCGTTGCCGAACAGGCCGAGCAGCGGGCACGCCAAGTTCTTGGTGTAGTCGATCGGCGCCACCGGGTTCTTCGCGTTCAGATCTTCCTTGGCCATTACCACGCGTCCGCCCCACAGTTCGGCTACAGCAGCGATGCGCTTGGTGTGGCATGCGGTGAGGAAGGTGTGGCGGCCGCCGGAGCAGGTGCCGATCAGGCCGACCTTGCCGTTGAGGTAGGGCTGCGCGTGCAGCCACTCGATGGCGCCGATGGTGTCGCCGATCGCCTGCGAATCGGGCACACCGCCTTCGGCGCGTACCTTGGCCGCGACATCCTCGGGCTTGCCGTCGCCAGCGCGGGACTACAGATTATGGCTGATGGCTGCGTATCCGTGATGCGCGAACTTGCGGGTCGCTTCGTGGTACCACTCGTCCCAGCCGGGTGCGTGATGGACCAGCACGACACCGGGGAACGGGCCGGGCCCCAAAGGACGCGCGGCATAGGCGGAAATCCAGTCGCCTTTGTCGCCTTGAATCGATACGTTTTCTGCGATCATGCCTTGATAACTCATGAATTCCCCCTTCTGATGTATGCGAAATTGCCTGACTGAGATGGACGAAATGCTGCGGCGGCAAGGATATCATGCCGCCGTTTTTCCTGCAGTGTGACGGGTGAGCGCAGCGGCCCCCGCATGACTTCAGGTTATGCCGACCGCCGCGATCTTTATCCGCCGCCACACGAACGTCCTGCTCAAATCCGTGGGATTGCAGGTTTGGATCTCTGTGCGCCCGGTTGCCCGGGCCTGCCGCGCGACCTGTTTTATTCGACGCGGATGTTGTTGTCCTTGATGATCTTGCCCAGCGAGGTCATTTCAGCCTTGACTGCGGTGGCGAGTTCTTCCGGACTGCTGGCGACGACTTCGAGACCCGCAGCGGCCAGGCGCTCCTTCACCTGCTGCTGGTTCAGCGCTGCCGCGAATTCCTGGTGCAGACGTCTGATGACCGCCGCCGGCGTGCCGCGCGGAGCGAACACCCCGTACATGGTCGCAAACGTATAACCGGGCAGGCCGGATTCCGTGACCGTCGGGAAATCTGGCAACAGCTGGGAACGCTTGGCGGTGGTGACCGCCAATCCCTTGATGCGGCCGGACTTGATGTGCGGCAGCGACGCGGCGACATTCGGGAACATCACCTGGATCTCGTTGCCGATCAGCGCGGTGAGCCCGGGCCCGGTTCCTTTGTAGGGTATGTGCACGATCTTCACGCCCGCCATCGCGTTGAACAATTCCGCCGCGAGATGAGAAACGCCGCCGACCGTGCTCGAACCGTAGTTGAGCGTGCCCGGCTTGGTCTTGGCCAGCGCGATCAGCTCCTTGACGGTATTCACACCGAGCGTCGGATTCACATCCAGCACATTGGGCGCGCTCGCCGCGATAGCGATGGTCGCAAAACTTTTCAGCGGATCGTACGGCGACTTTTGCGTCAGCGGGTTGAGCCACATGTCGGTGCCGGCGAGCAGCAGCGTGTAACCATCGGCCGCTGCATTGGCGACGATTTGTCCCGGGATGACGCCGCTCGGCCGGTTGTCGACGATCACCTGCTTGCCAAGGCTCGCCGTGAGGCCGGGCGCGACCAGCCGCGACACCAGATCGTTGCCGCCCCCGGGGGCGCTGGTGACGACGCGGATCGGCTTTTGCGGATACTCCTGCGCGGCGTATGCGCCCGCACAGAGCAAGGCCGAGGCAGTCGTTGCGAGCCACATGGTTATGAATTTATTCTGCATGATCTCTCCCGTAGGTACACGCGCCCTCATGAGCGCGATGCAAATCTGATCGCAAGGTGGCGGCTAGGGTAGCGCGCCTGCATCCCGAGATCAACCGCTATTTCCCGCGGCCGTAAAACTTGAGAATCTCAGCGATGCGGTCTGCCGCCGGCGGCTCATGAAAATATCCTTTGCGGCACGCCGTGATATTGCTCTGGCGCTTGAGGTCGACCAGCATCTCGGCGTGCTTGATCCAGCATGATAACGAATCGAGCACCGGCACGCCGTCGACGCTGGACACGCCGTGCTTCGCAAGCAGCACGCACAGCGGCGCCTCGCCGGGAATGATGACGTGTGCGCCCTGCGCGATCTGTGTGCGCGCCGCAGTGCGAAAGCGCTCGATCAGCGGCGCCGGATCACTAAAGCCGGAAAGGACATCGGCGAATCTAAAGCCCACGTCCGCCACGCCTGCCAGACGTTCGCGCAGTCCATAGCGCCGCACGTTCTCCTCCAGCAGCTCGGCGAGCTCGCTGATGAACACCAGCACCGAGAAGCGCATGCCGAGCAGGCATGCGGTGAGCATCGCCGACTCGCCGTAGCCTACCACCGGGATCGTAAGCAGCGAGCGGATCTCGCGCAGCGCGGGATCCGGCAGCGAGCTGATGGCGTAGGCATCGAAACCGTCGCGCTGCGCCTCGAGGCCGGCCTCCACGAACTGGATGCCGTGCAGGTATTGAATCCCCACGTGGCGAATGTCGTTGCCCGGGTAATTCGTGCGATAGGTGCCCTCGCGCATGCCGTGCATGACGATCTCGGTTTCCGGGCGGCTGACGCGCTTGAAATGCTCCTTCAGCGCCGCGTCGTACGCGCCCAGATCGGACAGGACGGTGAAGCTCTGGTGCCAGATGCGGATCGTCATCTTCTTATGCTCAGTTAGATTTTTGAGTTGTAGTCGTGCCCGCCGCTACCGCACCTGCGATGCGCCCGAACACCATGCCCTTGAGCA
The DNA here is from genome assembly GCA_903905655.1 of uncultured beta proteobacterium. Lineage (GTDB taxonomy): Bacteria > Pseudomonadota > Gammaproteobacteria > Burkholderiales > SG8-41 > PALSA-1004. Next base: position 16,274 of record CAIVHG010000092.1, read on the forward strand.
CCGAGGTGGCCCCGGTGTAGGTGCCGTAGTACATGCCGATGGTTTCGCCCGCCGCATACAGCCCCGGTATGGCATCGCCGTCGCGGTTGAGCACGCGCGCCTGCGCGTCGACCTTGAGGCCGCCGAAAGTGAAGACGTTGGAGGAGATCACCGGATAAGCGTGAAACGGAGGCTCGTTCAGAGGCGTAGCCCAGTTCGACTTCGGCGGATTGAGCCCGCGCGTCGCCAGCGCGTCGAGTTCCAGCGAGCGCGAAACTCCCTCGGGGCAGGCGGCGTTGTACTCGTTCACCGTGCGCGCCAGCGCGTTGGCCGGCAGCCCGATCAGCTTCGCGAGCTCGGCGATCGTGTTGGCGACGAACGGCGGCTGATCGCTTTGGATCGCCAGCTTGTAATTCGGAATGCGCGTATGGCGCGCATCGAGAATGGCATGCGCCAGTCCGTTCCTTTGTTCGAAAATGCGGCGCGTGATGTTTTCGTAATGGGCGTCGATGGTGCCCGGCGCCTCGTCGGTAAAGCGCAGGCCTTCGTGATTGACGAGGATGCCGTACGGGAAGATGAACACCGAGGGCTCGGCGCGGCCGGAGCGCGGGTCGACCGGCTCGGCGTGATAGCTGCCGAAGTCTCCGCATGGGCAGGCGCCGATGGCTAGCGCCATCTGGATGCCTTCGCCGCGATTGTAATAGCCGCCCTTGCATACCGGCCGCAGATAAACGGCACGCGGCCCGATGTAGCGCGTCAGCATTTCGGCATTACCCTCGAAGCCGCCGCAGGCGAGCACCACCTGGCCGCTCAGAGTGAGCGGCCGGTTGCCGCTTTGCACTGCACGCAATCCGGCAACGCTGCCGTCGTCGTTCATCAGCAGGCTCGCTGCCGTCGTCTCATAGTGAAATGTCACGCCGAGTTTTTCGGCGCGTGCCGCCAGCGCCTCGACCAGGGCCTGGCCGCCGCCTACAGGCAGCAGGCGCGGCTGCGACTTGGTGAGGAACTGCGTCGGCAGAAAATCGAAACGCACCCCGAAGCCCTCGAACCACGCGACGGTTGCGCCCGCCGCATTCGCGAACTGCTCGATGATGTCGGGATCGGAAAAACTCAGAGCCTTCACGAGCGGCGGCCATTGGCTGCGCGGGCCCGCGGATTCCTGCACCAGGTCGGGATCGACATAGCCGGAGCCGTTGCGGGCGAGATGCAGTTCGAAATCGTCGGTGACTTCGCTGTGGCTCTTCATGCGCAGATACGCTTCGGTGTATCTGCTCTGTCCACCGCGCTCTGCGCGCGTTGCTCGTTCGAGCACGGCAACGCGGGCGCCGCTTTCCGCAGCCGACACCGCGGCCGACAGTCCGGCCACGCCGCAGCCCGCCACGATCACGTCGAATTGCAAATCTGTCATTTGATCGACCCTCTAGTCCCGTTGTCAGAAGGGTTTGTGTTTTTCTTATGCGTTAGCGCTAGCGCCCTGAGTCTTTAGTTCGTTAAGGCATGTTTTACTTTCGTGAGGCCGTGTGCAGGACAAAAGTGGCGAAATTGGCGCCAGACGCGAAGCAAACCACAGCCGGGTTGGGCACCCGGCGCGGATTTGCGACAAAGTATGGCGTCAATTCTCGTCATCTTTTGTTCAGCGAATTAAGGACTCAGGGCACTAGATGAGCCAGCACTCGCGGCATCCTGGTTGGTGCTTGCTACCTCTTCGAGGCATTTCATCATCAGCCGGGCGCTGGCGGACAGCGGCCGCTGCTGGCTCCAGATCATGCCCATCGGCCGCATCAAACCCAGGATCTCGAGCGGCAGCACCGCGATGAGCCCCAGCGCTTGGTGATGATTGGCCAAATCCTTGCCCAAAAAGGCGAGGGCGTTGGTCTCCTTGAGACAGAAGCACATCAGCAGCACGGAGTCGGTTTCGATGCGGTCGGTCGGCATGGGAATGCCGTGGCGCTCCAGCGCGTGTTCGATGGGGCCGCGCAGCAGCGAGCCCACCGGCGACAGCACCCAGGGGCATCCCTTGAGGTCGCTCCATTTCAGATTCTTGCGGCGGGTGAGGGGATGATTGACGCCCGACACCAGCGTCACTCCATCTTCCGAGAGCACGCGTTCTTCCAGGCCGAGCGTGGAGCGGTCGCGGGTGAGCCGGCCCACGACCAGGTCGAGCTTGCCCGACCATAGATCGAGCAACAGCGGATCCAGGCCGCCATCGCGTATCAGCACCGTGGTGCGCGGCGAGCGCTGCTTGAGCAGCGTCAGGGCCTTGGGCAGCAGGCTATGGATGGCGGTCGGTGTCGCGCCGACGCGCACGTGCTCTGACACTCCCGATCTGAGCACGCTGAGTTCCTCATGTGCCTGGGTCAGATCGGTGAGGATGGTGCGCGCATGCCGGATCAGGCACTCGCCGTACATCGTGGGATGCACGCCCTGCGCGCTGCGCTCGAACAGCTTGAGCCCCAATGCCCGTTCCAGTTCGGCGAGCGATTTGGATGCCGCGGGCTGCGTGATGTTGAGGATGGAGGCGACTTTGCCGATGCTGCGGAAATCATCCAGCGCCACCATCAGCTGCAGGTGCCGCGGTTTGATGTTCGCGCGCGTATACCAATCCAGTGTTGCCATAGCGATTGCCGATGGTGGGGAGCCGCCATTATATTCCCGGCCGGCAGATGCGCATGCGCCGCTGAAAATCCAGTCCGTCGCGAAATATTCTACAATCGCATCATTGCGCGCCTGCATCGAGCGAAATGAAACCGTAGGGCGGAATTCCCATTCCGCCATTATGTCGGCAAGGGCGCGCGGACTCGTTAGTGGCGAAGCCACGCGTTTGCGGGAAGCGCGCCATGCTTCTGCTCCCGCAAGCCGGCGCTTCGCGCTAACGTGTCGCAGGAGCATTGCCGATCTACGTTGCTAACGTGTCGCAGGGAGTAGGGCGGGTCACACCCGCCATTCAGCAGCCGGATTTCGCGAGCGTATTTACAACCTCTAAGGGAATGCCATGTTGAACCAAGCTGCAAAGTTGCGCCAAATGATCGCCGCCAAACAAATGGTGGTCGCCCCCGGCGCCTATGACTGCCTCACCGCAAAGCTGATCGAGCACGCCGCTTTCCCGGCGGTATACATGACCGGCGGCGGGACTGCGGCGGCGTTGCTTGGCTATCCCGATTACGGCCTGCCGACGATGAGCGAGATGGCGGACAACGCGGGGCGCATCGCGACGGCGGTCAAGGTGCCGGTGATCGCCGACGCCGACACCGGATTCGGCAACGAGCTCAACGTGGTGCGCACGGTGCGTTCCTACGAGCAGCACGGCGTGGCGGCGCTGCACATCGAAGACCAGGTGTTTCCCAAACGCTGCGGGCACTTCGAGGGCAAGGAAGTGGTTGCGATCGACGAGTTCATCGCCAAGATCCGCGCCGCCGTCGCAGCGCGCCAGAATCCGGACACCATCATCATCGCGCGCACCGATGCGCTCGCCGTCGAAGGCTTCGACTCTGCGGTCGCGCGCATGAGCGCCGCGCTTGCCGCCGGAGCAGATGTTGCGTTTCTGGAAGCGGTGCAGACCGTCGAACAGATGGCGCAGGTGCCCAAGTTACTCAAGGGCCCGTGCATGCTCAACATCCCGCCGGTCGGCGGCAAGACCCCGCGCGTAACGCTCGATCAGGCGGCCGCCATGGGCTACAAGATCACCATCCTGCCCGGACTGCTGTCGCGCCACGTGATGGCGTCGTGCGAGATGGTGCTGAAGGAACTCGCGCAGACGCGTGAATATCCGAAGTCGGCCATGGAGCCGCCCAGCATGCAGGCCTTCGCGCAGCGCATGGGTTCCGACGAGTGGGACCAATACCGGACGCAGTTCCGCTAACGCACTGTCCCGTCCCCTTCTCGTCACACCAAAAACACTCGTCGTTCCGGGGCTGCCCTGACGGGCAGAACCCGGAATCCAGAGGTTTTGCGATTTCGATTCCTGGATTCCGGGTTCCGCTACGCGGCCCCGGAATAATGACGAACTGAATTCAGACGTCGTAGGGCGGGTCACACCCGCCATTCAAACGTCAAAAGGGTGAGACTCCTCTTCTGATTGGCAATGCATGATGGCGGGTGTGACCCGCCCTACAAGTTCTGCGGGCAGTTGCGCAGGACCTAATCAGCTAACGGATCTCAGGCTGCGAGCTTGAGCAATCGCCGCGCATTGCCGCCGAGGATCATGTCGCGCTGCGCCTGAGACAGCTGCGTCAGGCGCTCCACCACTTCCACTGGTTTCTTGTAGCCCATGTCTGCGGGGTAATCGTCGCCGAGCACGATGCGGTCGGCACCGATCTCCTGGATCATGTACATCAGGAAGTGATCGTTGTGGGCGATGGTGTCGTAGTAGAAGCGCGACAGGTACGCTTCCGGCGGCTTCGGCATGTGCTTCAGCTCGTGGCGAATGGTCGCGCCGTGGTTGATGCGCCCGATGAGCCCGGGGAAAGTGCCGCCCGCGTGCGGCAGCATCACGTCGAGCTTGGGGAACGCGTCCATCACGCCGCCGAACATCAGCGATGCCGCGGCGATCCCGGTGTCGTACGGATTGCCGAGCAGGTTGACCAGGAAATGGCGGCTGGTGCGCGCGCCGCCGATCGGGTTGCCCGGGTGCAGGAACACCGGCCAGCCCAGCTCCTCGCACTTGGCGTAGATGGGGAAGAATTCCTTGGCATCGAGGTTCGTGCCGTTGATGTGCGTGGCGAGATAGATGCCGCGGATGCCGGGCAGCTTCGATGCGCGCTCGACTTCCTTGAGTGCCAACTCGGGCGCCTGCATCGGCACCGTCGCCATCGCAAGAAAACGCTCCGGGTGCTTGAGGTGCACCGCAGAGCAGGCATCGTTGTAAGCCTGCGAGAGTTTCAGCCCGAATGCGGGCGGCGCCCAGTAGACCATCGGCGTGGTGAGCGAGAGCACCTGCACGTCGACGCGCTGCGCGTCCATCGTCTTCAGACGCTCATTGATGTCGATCTGGTCAACGCGAAACACGATCTTGCCGCGGCCGGCCTCCTCATCGGCGCCCCGGAACTGCGTGCCCGCGAAGTTGAAGCTCACTTCGCCGCGCGCATTCCTGCCCATCTCGGCGCCGTTGGCGGGGCCTTCCTTCTCGAGGAGATCAACCCATTCCTGCGGGTACCAGTGGGCGTGCGTGTTGATGATTTTCATATTGCGGCTCCAGTTTTGGTTTTGTACGTTGCGGGCCGCAGTGTGGCTGCGGCCCGCAGGCCCTACACTTGGCGCAAGGTCTTAGCGCCTTGAGATTATTCGGCGCACGGTTCTAGCGCCTTAATATAACTACTCGGCGCTCAGGTTCAGCGCCTTGATGATCTTCGCCAGCTTGTCGATCTCCGATTTCATGTACGCTGCAAACTGCTCGGGTTCGCTGGTGACCGTGATGTACCCCAGGTCCGCCAGGCGCGTAATCACCGACTGATTGTTGGTCGCGGCGATGGTCGCTTCGCGTATCGCGTTGATGGTCTCGCGCGGCGTCTTGGCCGGCGCCATCAATCCATACCAGTTGCCGAATTCGTAGCCCGGATATCCGCTCTCCGCGATGGTCGGCACCGCAGGCAGCAGCGCCAGGCGCTTGGCGCTGGTCACCGCGAGCCCGTGCACCCGTCCCTGCCGGATGAACGGCAGCGCGGTCGCGAGCGGCGCGAAGTGCACCGAGACTTCGCCACCGACCGTCGCAGTGATCGCCTCGGCGCCGGACTTGTACGGTATGTGCATCAGGTTCACGCCAGCCTGCGCCTTGAACAATTCCGCCGCCAGGAAAGTGGCGGTGCCGGTGCCCCCTGAGGAATAGAGGATCGCGCCGGGCTTGGCTTTGGCCAGCCGCGCGAAATCGGTAAACGTTTTCACCGGCAGCGACGGATGCACGCTCACCACATAGGGGCCGGTGGCGAACTGGGTGATGGCGGCGAAATCACGCAGCAGATCGTAGGGCAGGGTGCGGAACAGGCTCGCGTTGGCCGCGTACGAGATGTTGGCCAGGAACAGCGTGTAGCCGTCGGGCGCCGACTTGGCAGCGGTTTCCGCGCCGATGTTGCCGGAAGCGCCGGCGCGGTTGTCGACGATCACCTGCTGGCCGAAGGATTCGCCGATCCCATTGGCGATGATGCGGCCCACGATGTCGGTGCCGCTGCCCGCGGAGAAGGACACGATCAACCGCACCGGCTTCGCCGGATACTTCTGCGCCCAGGCGCCGGCCGCGCACACACCGACCACAAAGATCAGCAGCAACTTCAAGCTCGGGCGCAGAAACGACATCACGGTCATCCTCCTCTGAGATCCGGGGCCGCCGGGCGCTGCCCGGTGCACGGACCCGAATCATAGGCATAGTGGCACTAGGCCGTCAAACGCAGCCGCCTGCTGCGCTCACAGCACTCCCGAAACCCCGCCGTCGAGATTGATGCTGGTTCCCGTCACGTAGCTCGCGGCGTCCGAAGCGAGAAAGGCGATGACGTTGGCGACTTCTTCGGCTTCGCCGACGCGGCCGAGCGGGATGTTCTTGCCGGCATCGGCGTAGTGCTGCTCGAGCGTTTTGCCGATGCGCTCCCGGTGGTATTCATGCTGGCCGGCCTTGACTCTGCCGATGCACACCGTGTTGACGAGGATGTTGTCGGGCGCTAGATCTTTGGATAGCGCCTTGGTAAGGGCGAGGCCCGCGGCGCGCGTCACCGAAGTCGGCACCGAATTCGCGCGGGGCTGTTTGCCGGCGATGGCGGTGAGGTTGATGATGCGCCCGCCGCCCTGCTTTTTCATGTGCGGGATGGCAAGCCGGGACAGCCTGATCGCCGCGAACAGCTTGAGGTCGATGTCCTCCTGCCACGCAGCATCGTCGAGTTCGAGGAAGGAGTGCGCTGCCCTGGTGCCGGCATTGTTGATCAGGATGTCGAGCCGGCCCCACTTATCGATGATCGCTTTCACGAAACGCTCGAGCGCCGGCACTTGCGTCACGTCGGCCTGGATGCCGATCGCAGCGCCGCCCGCTGCTTCGATTTCCGCGACGGTCTCTGCGATGCGTTGCGTGTCGCGTGCGCAGATCGCCACTTTCACGCCTTCGCGTGCGAGCAGCAGCGCGGTCGCCTTGCCTATGCCCTGCGTGCCGCCCGAGATCGCCGCAACCTTGCCCTTGAGTCCCAGCTCCATCATTCGCTCCTTGCAGTCAACCCGCTTTCAGTTTGCGGACCTTCTGCGTGATAGCAAAGTTGCGAGAGGTTATGGCGGGATCGCAATTCTGCCCTGCTGATTGTTGAAATGGCGGGTGTGACCCGCCCGTGCGCTGTTCGCGATCTATTTTGCGCTGCCGAAACCATCAGAGCAACTTTGCGCTCACAACACTCCCGAAATACCGCCGTCCAGATTGATGCTGGTTCCGGTCACGTAGCTCGCGGCGTCCGAGGCGAGGAAAGCGATTACATTGGCGACTTCTTCGGCTTCGCCGACGCGGCCCAGCGGGATGCCCTTGCCGGCATCGGCGTAGTGCTGCTCGAGCGTCTTGCCCAGGCGCGCCGCGTGCTGCACGTGCTGGCCGGCCTTGATCCTGCCGACGCAAACGGTATTGACGAGGATGTTGTCGGGCGCGACATCTTTGGACAGCGCCTTGGTGAGGGCGAGGCCCGCGGCGCGCGTCACCGAGGACGGCATGGAATTCGCGCCGGGCTGCTTGCCGGCAATGGCGGTGAGGTTGATGATGCGCCCTCCGCCTTGTTTTTTCATGTGCGGGATGGCGAGCCGGGAGAGGCGGATCGTCGCAAGCAGCTTGAGGTTCATGTCATCCTGCCACCCGGCATCGTCGATCTTGAGGAAGGGGGCCGCGGCGCTGGTGCCGGCGTTGTTGACCAGGATGTCGAGCCGGCCCCATTGTTCGATGATCGCTTGCACGAAGTGCTCGATCGCCGGCGCCTGCGTCACGTCGGCCTGGATGCCGATGACATCACCGCCTGCTGCCTTGATCTCGGCCACCGTTTCTTCGAGGCGTTGCACGTTGCGCGCGCAGATCGCCACCTTCGCGCCTTCGAGCGCGAGCCGCAGCGCCGTTGCCTTGCCTATGCCCTGCGTGGCGCCTGAGATTGCCGCTACTTTGCCCTTGAGGCCCAGTTCCATTTTTGCTCCGTGTGCTGGTCGTCGATGTTCCGTAATGCTACGCGATATCAGAGGCGAGGTGTACAGCGCGAGTGTGGCGGCAGGGCGTGCTGCACATGTTAGCATTCGCTATGCGAAATGAAAGTAGAGAGAACGGCAGGTGACATCGGTTAGACGCAAGGCGGTGGACGTGGTGGTCGTGGGCATCGGAGTGGCCGGCACGATCGTGTGCAAGGAGCTGGCCGAAGCGGGCCTCAGCGTGGTCGGGCTCGAGCGCGGGCGCATGGTCGATGCCACGAGCGAGTTCGCGATGCCCTATGCGCACGACGAGCTCAAGTACGAGCGCAGCAACGATTACACGCAGAACCTCGCGCGCGAAACCCTCACCTTCCGCAACACGATCGCCGAGACCGCGCTGCCGATGCGCGAGCTGGGCTCGTTCAAGCTGGGCGAGGGCGTGGGCGGCGCGGGCACGCTGTGGGGCGGCAAGACCTGGCGCTTCCTGCCGTGGGACTTCGAGACGCGCAGCCGTACCATCGCGCGCTATGGCAAACCGCACATACCCGAAGGCTGCACCAGCCAGGACTGGGGTCTCAGCTACGAAGACCTGGAGCCGTACTACGACCAGTTCGAGCACCTCTACGGCATTGGCGGCAAGGCCGGCAATCTGAACGGAGAGCTCCAGCCCGGCGGCAATCCCTTCGAGGGTCCGCGCTCGCGCGAATATCCGAATCCGCCGCCGGCGCCCAACTACGCGGGCGCGCTGTTCATCGACGCTGCGAAGTCGCTCGGCTACCAGCCCTTCCCCTCGCCCACGGCGGCGATGACCCAGGCCTACACCAATCCCTATCGCCTGGTGCTCGGAGCTTGCGTCTCCGGCGGCTATTGCGGCGGCTTCACCTGCGCCATGGGTGCGCGCGCGACCCCGCACACCACGGTGCTGCCGGCGCTGCTCAAGCACCAGAACTTCGAGCTGCGCACGCATGCGAACGTGATCCGCGTGAACCTCGATTCGGAAAAGAAGCACGCGATCGGCGTGACCTACATCGATGCGCGGGGCAATGAAATCGAGCAGCCGGCGGAACTGGTGATCCTCACTTCGTACACGTTCAACAACACGCGGCTGATGCTGCTCTCCGGCATCGGCAAGCCCTACGATCCGGTCACCAACCAGGGCGTGGTCGGCCGGAATTATTCGTATCAGTGCAACGGCAAGGTCACGCTATTCTTCGAAGATAAAACGTTCACGCCGTTCATGGGCAATGGCGCGCTCGGCCCCGCCATCGACGAGTATAACGGCGACAATTTCGACCACTCGGGCCTGGGCTTCATCGGCGGCGCTTCAGTGTGCGTCAACGTGCAGGGCGCGCTGCCCATTCGCTACCATCCGGTGCCCGCGGGCACGCCGCGCTGGGGTTCGCAGTGGAAGCAGACGCTCACGCACTACTACCAGCGCACGATGGCGCTCTCGGTGAGCGGCGGCTGCCAGAGTTATCGCACGAATTATCTCGACCTGGACCCGACCTATCGCGATGCGTATGGGCTGCCGTTGATCCGCATGACTTTCGATTACGGCGAGAACGACCGCAAGATGTCGGCATACGTCGCGAGCAAGGCAGCCGGGATCGCCCAGGCCATGGGCTGCGCGAAGATGAACGTCACCCCGGTGCCCGACAAATACAGCATCGTGCCCTATCAGAGCACGCACAACAACGGCGGCGCGGTGATGGGTGATGATCCCGCGACCAGCGCGGTCAACCCGTACCTGCAGTCGTGGGACGTGCCGAACGTGTTCGTGATCGGCGCCAGCGCCTTTCCGCAGAACAGCGCCTTCAACCCGACCGGAACCGTGGGCGCGCTTACCTGCCGCACCGTCGACGCGATCAAAGACCAGTACTTAAAGCGGCCTGGCGTGTTGATGTGAATGGCCGATCCCTCGCCCCACAAGCGGAGCGAGGTTGGCGTAGGGCGGGTCACACCCGCCATCCTGCAGTGCCAATTAGAACAAGAGTCTCGCCCGCGTAACGACTGCATGGCGGGTGTGACCCGCCCTACGAACTGCGCAGTTTTGGAATGGCGGGGGTGAGGAGCAAATTCGTTATACTCCGCACCAGCACGAATCATCATTTCGGCAAGATCCAGAAGTTTGAACTGCGCGCGCGGGCGCAGAGCGCCGCCGCCTTCGATTAGGAACGAGACCATGAGCGACGAACCCCTGGTGCTGCACGAAAAGGACGCGCGCGGCGTCGTGACGCTGAAGCTGAACCGGCCGCAGGCCTTCAACTCGCTGTCCGAAGGCATGCTCGAAGCGCTGCAGTCGGCGCTGGACGGCGTCGCCGCCGACGCCACGGCGCGCGCCATCGTCATTGCCGCTGCGGGCAAGGCCTTCTGCGCCGGGCACGACCTGAAGGAGATGCGCGCCGAGCCGTCGCTGGACTACTACGAGCGCCTGTTCGCGCAATGCGCGCGCGTGATGCTCACGATCCAGAAGCTGCCCGTGCCGGTGATTGCGCGCGTGCACGGCATCGCCACCGCGGCCGGCTGCCAGCTGGTAGCGATGTGCGACCTGGCGGTGGCGGCGCGCGAGGCGCGCTTCGCGGTCAGCGGGGTCAACCTGGGCTTGTTCTGCAGCACGCCCAGCGTCGCGCTCTCGCGCAACCTGTCGCGCAAGTTCGCCTTCGAGATGCTCGTCACGGGCGACTTCATCAGTGCCGACGAAGCGCGCGAGCAGGGGCTGGTGAACCGCGTCGTCGACGCTGCCGAGCTCGACGCCGAAGTCGAACGCCTGCTCGCGCGCATCGTCGGCAAGCCGCATGTGGCCATCGCGATGGGCAAGGCGCTGTTCTACCGCCAGCTCGAGACCGGCATTGCTGCCGCCTACGACGATGCGGCCAGCACGATGGCCTGCAACATGATGGACGAGGCCGCGCTCGAAGGTGTGCAGGCCTTCATCGACAAGCGGCCGCCGCGCCGGTAGCCCTGAGGCGCGGGGGCGCAGGATGCGGCTTCCCCGCGTGAGTCATGACGCGGCGGCGACCGCAGCCTGTATCTGCTCGATGCCGGCCGCATCGTCGAGCGTGGTCAGATCGCCCGGGTCGCGCCCTTCGGCTATCGCCTGGATGCTGCGGCGGAGCACTTTGCCGGAACGGGTCTTTGGCAACTGGGTGACGAAGTGCACCCGTGCCGGCCGCCCGACCGCGCCGAGCGCCTTGTTGACGACGTCAAACACTTCTTTTTCCATGGCGCGCCGCCCCGCGGCATCTGCCACCCTGCTTGCGTCTTTCACGATGGCGAACGCCATCGGCACCTGGCCCTTGATTTCATCGTGGATACCGACCACGGCGACTTCCGCGATGTTCGGGTGATCGCTGACCGCTTCCTCGATCTCGCGCGTTCCCAGGCGATGACCGGCGATATTGATCACATCGTCGGTACGGCCGAGGATGAAGTAATAGCCGTCTTCATCGCGGATGCCCCAGTCAAACGTCGTGTAGATCAGCTGATCCCCGAAGCTCGTAAAATACGTATTCACGAATCTCTCGTCCTGTTGCCATACCGTCGTCATGCAGCCCGGCGGCAGCGGCGGCACGACCGCGACCACGCCTTTTTCATTGGCGCCGATTTCCTTGCCAGAGCCTTCGTCCAGTAGCTTTACGTTGTAACCATACGCCGGAAAGCTCGGGCTTCCGTACTTGAGAGGCGTCGCCTCGACGCCCGGCATGGCCGACAGCAACGCCCAGCCGGTTTCGGTCTGCCAGTAATGATCGATCACCTGTACCCCGAGCGCTTCTGAGATCCAGCGCGCCGTCGGTTCGTCGAGCGGTTCACCGGCGAGAAAGAGATGCCGCAGCGTGCTTGGGCCATATTTGGTGAGATAGGCGGGGTCCTGTTTTTTCAGCACGCGGATGGCGGTCGGCGACGAAAACATCACCGTCACTTTGTGATCGGCGACGATTTTCCACCAAATGCCCGGATCGGGTCGGACCGGCAGACCTTCGTACATGACGCTCGCCATGCCATGAATCAGAGGTCCGTAAACGATATAGGAATGCCCGACCACCCAACCGATATCGGAGGTCGTGAACATCGTCTCACCGGGTTTGCCGCAATAGATATGCTGCATACTGGCCGCCAGCGCGACCGCATAACCGCCGGTGTCGCGCTGCACGCCTTTAGGTTTGCCGGTCGTGCCCGAGGTATAGAGAATGTACGAAGGCTCACTGGCTTCCAGCCATTGCACCGGCACCTGCGCCGACATATGCTTTTCGCGCAGCTGCGCATAATCGAGGTCGCGTCCATCAACCCGCCTGAGATCTGTGTCGATGCCGCGGTCGACAATCACGACATGCTGCGGCGGATGCTGCGACAGGCCGATCGCCTCGTCGACAATGCCTTTGTACAAAAGCGCTTTGCCGCCGCGCATGCCGGCATCAGCGGTAAACATGAGCTTGGGTTTCGCATCGTCGATGCGCGATGCGAGACTGTGTGCCGCAAAGCCTCCAAACACCACTGAATGTATCGCGCCCAGCCGCACGCAGGCGAGCATCGCGAACACCGCCTCCGGTATCATCGGCATGTAGATCAGGATGCGGTCGCCTTTGCCCAGGCCCAGTTCGCGCAGCACGGCAGCACAGCGGTTGACCTCGGCGTGCAGTTCGCGGAACGTGTAAGTTCGGTCTTGAGCGGTCTCGGTCGAGACGAAGATCAGCGCGTTTTGGTCCGCACGATCTTTGAGGTGGCGGTCAACCGCGTTGTAGCAAAGATTGGTCTCGCCGCCGACAAACCATCTGGCGAACGGCGGCCGGCTATAGTCGAGCACTTTGCCGAACGGCTGGTGCCAGTCGATCAATTTCGCCTGCTCGCCCCAGAATGCGTCGGGCTGCTCGATCGAACGGCGGTGGAAATCCTTGCAGGTAGCCATGCACGTCTCCTCTACCCGCCCGTCGCCTTGCGCCGGTAACGCGTGCGCTGGCAGGTTCAATTCAATCGGTGTACAAGCTGATCCTATGCGATCCCGGCCACAATTCTACCCCGGGTCGGCCTTCAGGCAATGGCGCGCGCGGCACACCAGAATCGCGCATGCGGCGGTAGAGCGGAATTTGGTTTGAAATGGTTATACTACGCATGCACACACTAGAGGCGGCACGCCCACAGGCGGCGCGCCCCGGCACATAGGAGGGGCTTATGAGCAGCAGCACGACGAGCGGCGGATTCAAACCCAAGAAGTCGGTGGCTTTGTCCGGAGTGGAGGCGGGGAACACGGCGCTGTGCACCGTGGGGCGCAGCGGCAACGATCTGCACTACCGCGGCTACGACATTCTCGACATCGCGACGCAGTGCGAATTCGAGGAGATTGCTTACCTGCTGCTGCACGAGCGGTTGCCGAACGCGCACGAGCTCGCGGCCTACAAGGCGAAGCTCAGGTCGATGCGCGGCCTGCCGCAGGCGCTGAAGAACGCGCTCGAATGTTTGCCCGCCGCGGCGCATCCGATGGACGTGATGCGCGCCGGCTGTGCGGTGCTCGGCACCGTGCTGCCGGAGAAGGAAGACCACAACCTGCCGGACGCGCGCGAGATCGGCGACCGTCTGATCGCGTGCTTCGGCTCGATGCTGCTCTACTGGTACCACTACAGCCACAACGGCCGCCGCATCGAGGTCGAGACCGAGGACGACAGCGTAGGCGGGCACTTCCTGCATTTGCTGCACGGGCGTGCGCCGTCGGCGAGCTGGGTGCGCGCGATGCACACATCGCTCAACCTCTACGCGGAGCACGAGTTCAACGCCTCGACCTTCACCTGCCGCGTCATCACCGGCACCGGCTCCGACATGTACTCGGCGATCACCGGCGGCATCGGCGCGCTGCGCGGGCCCAAGCACGGCGGCGCCAACGAAGTCGCCTTCGAGATCATGAACCGCTACCGCAGCGCAGACGAGGCCGAGCAGGACATCGTCAAGCGGGTGGCGAACAAGGAGGTCGTGATCGGCTTCGGCCATCCGGTCTACACCATCGCCGATCCGCGCAACAAGGTGATCAAGGAAGTGGCGCGCACGCTGTCGGCCGAAAGCAAGGACATGGCGATGTTCGAAATCGCCGACCGCATCGAATCCGTGATGGCGCGCGAGAAGAAGATGTTTGCCAATCTCGACTGGTTTTCCGCGGTTTCGTATTACAAGCTCGGCGTGCCCACTGCGATGTTCACGCCGCTATTCGTAATCTCGCGCACCAGCGGCTGGGCGGCGCACGTGATCGAGCAGAGGATCGACGGCAAGATCATACGGCCGACGGCGAACTACACCGGTCCCGAGCCGCGGGCGTTCACGCCCATCGGCAGGCGCGGGAAGAGCGCAAAGAATAAATGACGTTTCACGGGCGGGCTTCCGTAAGGCGCCCGCCCTGCGCCCCGCGCTGAGCGCAGCGCACTCACTGCATTTTTCAATTACTTAACGGTCATCACATACTCATCATGTCCAGCGCCATCTCCAACGAACGTCCCGCACCTGACCAGGTTCTCACCGATATCGCCGATTACGCGCTCAAGTACGAGATCAAGAGCGCGACCGCTTACGAGACGGCGCGGCTGTGCCTGATGGATACCTTGGGCTGCGGCTTCGAGGCGCTGTCCTATCCCGCGTGCACCAAGCTCCTGGGGCCGGTGGTGCCTGGGATTGCGGTGACGAATGGGGCGCGCGTGCCCGGCACCTCGTACGAGCTCGATCCGGTGTCGGCCGCGTTCAATCTGGGCACCATCATTCGCTGGCTCGATTTCAATGACTGCTGGCTCGCCGCCGAATGGGGGCATCCTTCGGACAACCTCGGCGGCATCCTCGCCACCGCGGATTATCTGTCGCGCACCCGCGTCGCCGATGGCAAGCCGCCGCTCGTGATGCGTGACGTGCTCAACGCGATGATCAAGGCGCACGAAATTCAGGGCGTGCTCGCGCTCGAAAACAGCTTCAACCGCGTGGGGCTCGATCACGTGCTGCTGGTGAAGGTGGCGACCACGGCGGTGGCCACCGCGATGATGGGCGGCAAGCGCGAGCAGGTCGTCAACGCATTGTCGAACGCCTGGATCGACGGCCAGTCGCTGCGCACTTATCGCCATGCGCCCAACACCGGCTCGCGCAAGTCGTGGGCGGCGGGGGACGCGACTGCGCGCGGCGTGTGGCTCGCGCTGCTCGCGCTCAAAGGCGAGATGGGCTACCCGTCGGCGCTGACCGCGTCCACCTGGGGCTTTCAGGACGTCAGCTTCAAGGGCAAGCCGCTGAAGATCTCACGACCCTACGAGTCGTATGTGATGGAGAACGTGCTGTTCAAGATATCGTTCCCCGCCGAGTTCCACGCCCAGACCGCCATCGAGTGCGCGGTCAAGCTGCACCCCGAGGTCAAGGACCGGCTGGCGGAGGTGAAGGAGATCGTGATCACCACCCACGAGTCGGCGTTGCGCATCATCGACAAGCAGGGTCCGCTTGCCAATCCCGCGGACCGCGACCACTGCATCCAGTACATGACCGCCATCGGGCTCATCAAAGGCACTCTCACCGCCGCCGATTACGAGGATGGAGTGGCTGCGGACCCGCGCATCGACGAGCTGCGCGCCAAGATGAAGTGCGTGGAACATAAAGCGTGGAGCCGCGACTACCTCGATCCCAACAAGCGCTCGATCGCCAATGCCGTGCAGATATTCTTCGAGGACGGCAGCTCGACCAGCAAGGTGGAGGTCGAGTATCCAATCGGTCACCGCCGCCGTCGTCCCGACGGCATCCCGCTGCTCATCGCCAAGTACAAGACCAACCTCAAGCGCCGTTACACCCCGGAACAGCAGGAGCAGATCCTCAAGGTGTGCCTGAATCAGGCGCAGCTCGAAGCGACCCCGGTCCACGAGTTCGTCGATCTGTTCGTGGTATAGGACTTGCCGGAGAAGCTACCGGCGGCACCGCTTGGTAGATACCGTTATCAGCGGCAAGCGTGATGCGTTCGTTGAACGGCGGGTGTGACCCGCCCTTCACGACGATGCGCGCGGCCCACCAGCCGCCGTAGGGCGGGTCACACCCGCCGTCACACAATTGCATACGGTTTGCGCTGGATCAGATCCGCCCCGGTTGTCTCAAATAGCATAGTTAGCGCATTGGACTCCCATCGCAGCCTGATCGCGATGAGGCAGTCCGTTGCGCGTCCGTTGCAACCGTTGGCGCCGCGGCCTTTCTCAGTGTCAAGCGTAATGCGGCTGCTGAATGGCGGGTGTGACCCGCCTTACAACTTGGGAGGTAAAGGAAGATGAAGAAAGTTCTGATCGCCTTGGCCAGTGTTTTGATTTATGGCGTGACAAGTTTTGGCGCCGTGGCGGTAGCTGGGCCGGTGCAGTTACCGCAGGCGTCGCTGATTAAAGTCCAGGACGACGCGCCGAAGAAGGGGAAGAAAGCGGACAAGAAGAAGACCGAGAAAAAGACCGAGAAAAAGGCGGCGAAGAAAGCCAAGAAGGACGAAGACTAACCTGCTGCGCGATCGTCGCTCTGAACGACGATCGATTTCCTATCAGGCGGCCGGAGGCGTTACTTCGGCCGCTTTCTTCTGCAGCGTCGCTGTGACTTCATAGTCTGGTCCATCGGGAAAAATCGCAGTCGTCTCGGCAAGAGTGCATGGGCGCGCTGCGCGCCGCAAAAATTCCAGCCCATGAACCTGCGCTTACCCGCTAGAATCACGGCTTTCCCGGTACAACGAAGGTCGTCGCGATGATTTTGTACGCACTGCCCATATTCCTCGGCGCGTTCCTGCTGTTCCTGGTCCAGCCCATCATCGCCAAGCAGATCCTGCCGTGGTTCGGCGGTTCCGCCGCGGTGTGGGCGATCTGCATGGTGTTCTTTCAGGTGGCGCTGCTGCTCGGCTACGCGTACGCGGATTGGACCACGCGGCGGTTGACGCGCCGGCGCCAGGTGGTGGTGCACTGCGTGCTGCTGGCGCTGAGCCTGCTGCTGCTTCCGATCATTCCCGGAGTGAGCTGGAAGCCGACCGGAGCCGAAGACCCCGCGTGGCGCATCATCGGATTGCTGGCGGTCACCATCGGGCTGCCGTACTTCCTGCTGTCGACCACCAGCCCGCTGCTGCAGGCGTGGTATGCGCGGCGCTTTCATCACGCCATTCCGTACCGATTGTTCGCGCTGTCGAACCTGGCATCGCTGCTCGCACTGCTCGCCTATCCAGTGGCGATCGAGCCGTGGGTATCGACGGTCGCGCAGTCGGCTTCGTGGTCAGTGTTCTACGGGCTGTTCGTGCTGATGTGCGGCTGGGCGGCGATTTCTACTCTCAAAGGCGCCACGCTGAACGGCGGGTCAGATACGCCTGAAGCGGCGCCGGTGGATGCGGCGTCTGCAGTTGCCGAAGCCGCGCCCGGTGCCCGGCGCCAGCTGACTTGGCTCGCTCTCGCGGCGATGGCATCCTTCCTGCTGCTCGCAGTGACCAACCACATCTGCCAGAACGTGGCCTCGTTGCCGTTCCTGTGGATCATGCCGCTGTCCCTTTATCTGGCGACCTTCATCTTCTGCTTCGATCATCCGCGCTGGTACCGGCGCAATATTTTTCTGGTACTCACCGCCATCGCATTGCCGCTGATGGCGTGGTATTCGCATTCGCTCGATCTGAAGGTGGTGATCCCGATCTATCTCGCGGGGTTGTTCGTGTGCTGCATGTTCTGCCACGGCGAGCTCTCGCATTTGAAGCCCGCTCCGCGTTATCTGACGACCTATTACCTGATGATTTCACTCGGCGGTGCGAGCGGCGGGCTGCTGGTCGGCCTGGCGGCGCCGTATCTGCTGCCCGGATATTTCGAGCTCGGCATCGGGCTCGTCGCCTGCACGCTGTTGCTGATGTACCGCAGTTTCCGCATCGGCTGGTGGACGCTGCTGGTGTCGGGCGCCGTGTGCGTCGGAACCGCGTGGGGCGCTGCGCAAAAGACGATCGAACAGATCTCCGATTCGCGGGTGATGGAGCGCAATTTCTACGGCGTGTTGCGCACCATCGAGAGCGACGAACCGGTGCCGTTCCGCTCGATGCTGCACGGATCCATCGTGCATGGCGGCCAACTGCTCGACCCGGCGATGCGCATGCTGCCGAGCAGCTATTTCGGTCCCAGCAGCGGCTTCGGGCGCATGTTCGCGAGCCTGCCCGAGGCCCCGCGCAATATCGGAGTCATCGGCCTCGGTTGCGGCGCCATCATCGCGCATGGCCGCAAGGGCGATCACATGCGCTTCTACGAGCTCGACCCGCAGATGGTGGCGCTCGCGCGCAGCGAGTTCACGTTTCTGAACGATAGCCCGGCGCAGATCGACATCGTGCTCGGAGACGGGCGCCTGAGCCTGGAGCGCGAGGCGAGCCAGCAATTCGACGTGCTCGTGATGGACGCGTTTTCGGGCGACTCGATCCCGCTGCATCTGCTGACGCGGGGCGCGATGGACATTTACATGAAGCACCTGAAGCCCGGCGGCGTGATCGCATTCCAGGCGACCAACCGGTATATCGATATCGCGCCGGTGGTGGCGAGCCTCGCCGCCGAGCGCGGCATGACGGCGGTGATGATCTCCGATTCTCCGGCAAATGAGGACGGCGCCAACTACTGGCTGTCGCGGACCGATCAGATACTGGTCACCGCGAACCGCGCGCTGCTCGACTCCGAAAAGATCAAGTCGGTCGGCAAGGTGATCACCGCGCCTGCGGGCTTTCGCGTCTGGACCGACGATTTCAACAACCTGATGACCGTGCTGAAGTAGAAACCGTTATCAGTGTCATGCGTAATGCGGCGGCTGAATGGCGGGTGTAATCCGCCCTACGCCGACTGCGTGTGCGGGTGTTGTAGGGCGGGTCACACCCGCCATGGCAGATAGTCTGCGCAGGGTGGAACCAAGCAGTAGCAGATCAGTCCGGAGATTCCGGCAGGGGAGCGGCATGGACGACAAGATACGCGGTCTGCTGGGGCAGATCACCGCGCTGGAAGAAGAGCTGCGCAGTGCGTTGCACGAGAGCGAGACGCGCCTTTACTATCACGTTCGCGGCAAGAAGGTCGAGTTCGAGCAAAGTTCGAGCAAACCATCCGGCGACGCACCTGAAGCTCAAGCGCGGCATCTGGCGCTGGATCATCACCGATCGCCCGCAAAACCTCATCACGGGGCCGGTCATCTACGCCATGGCCATTCCGATGCTTCTGTTGTATCTGTGCGTCAGCTTTTGCCAGCTCACGTGCTTTCCGATCTACGGCATCGCCAGGGTCCGGCGCGCCGATTACATCGTGTTCGACCGCCAGCATCTGAGCTACCTGAACTGGTTCGAGCGGATTCATTGCAGCTATTGCGCATATGGCAATGGTTTAATCGCCTATGCTGCGGAGATCATTGGGCGCACCGAGCAGTATTTCTGTCCGATCAAGCACGCACGCAAAGTGCTGGGCACGCCTGCGCGATTCGCCGCTTTCTGCCCTATGGAGAGGCGCAGGACTACCACGTGCGCCTGGAGGAGTATCGCGCCGCGCTAGTGCAGTGCTTCGTTCTGTTTGGAACTTAAACGGCTGTTGGCGCGGATGACCTTGGCAAGGATGTCATTGGCCTTGGCAGTCCAGACGAAAGGCTTGGGATCTTTATTGTGCAAACTGATGTACTCTTTGATTGCAG
>CAIVHG010000093.1 GCA_903905655.1 uncultured beta proteobacterium
CTGATGAATCCCGACATCGACTTCGTCACCCTGCTCGGCCAGGCCGGCACCGGCAAGACGCTGCTCACGCTCGCCGCCGGACTGATGCAGACGCTCGATCAGAAGACTTACTCGGAAATCATCATGACGCGCGTCACCGTTCCGATCGGAGAGGACATCGGCTTTCTGCCTGGGACCGAGGAAGAAAAGATGAACCCATGGATGGGTGCGCTCGAAGACAACCTCGACGTGCTCAACCAGAGCGATAGCGACGGCGGCGAATGGGGACGCGCCGCGACGCGTGATTTGGTGCGCTCGCGGATCAAGGTCAAGTCCCTCAATTTCATGCGCGGCCGTACCTTCATCAACAAGTACCTTATCATCGACGAAGCGCAGAACCTGACGCCCAAGCAGATGAAAACGATCATCACCCGCGCCGGCCCCGGCACCAAGGTAGTGGTGTTGGGCAACATCAGCCAGATCGACACCCCCTACCTGACCGAGGGCAGCTCGGGCCTGACTTACGTCGTCGATCGCTTCAAGGGCTGGCCGCACAGCGCACACATCACGCTGCACCGCGGCGAGCGCTCGCGGCTCGCCGACCACGCTGCCGAAGTGCTTTGACCACGGTCTCGGCACTAGCAGCGCTCGCGCGCCTGAAAGAGGGAAATGAGCGCTTCGTTGCAGGCGTGCAGAGCCTGGACACGCTCATCAGCCACAAGCGGCGCGGAGCACACGTGGAGAGCCAGGCGCCGTTCGCTGTCATCCTCGGATGTTCCGACTCGCGGGTGCCGGTGGAAATCGTGTTCGACCAGGGCCTGGGCGAGCTGTTCGTGATCCGCGTCGCGGGCAACATCGTCGCCCCTTCGCAAATCGGCAGCGTGGAGTTCGCCGCCGAGCGCTTTGGCACGCGGCTGGTCGTGGTGCTCGGACACACGCACTGCGGCGCCGTGCAGGCGACCCTGGAAGAGCTGCAGCAGCCCGGCATGAACCCGTCGCGCCACCTGAGTTCGATCGTGGATCGCATCCGCCCGTCCGTGGAAGGGTTGCTCACGACCGAGTTGCGGCACGATGCGGAGGGCTTGACGCGCGAAGCGATGCGCGCGAACGTGCGGGTCTCGGCCAACTACCTGCGCCATGGATCCGAGATCCTCGAGCGCCTGATCAACCGCGAAGAACTGCGCATCGTAGGCGCAAGTTATGCGTTGGAAACCGGCCGCGTCGAGTTCTTCGACGGTGTCTAGGCGCGTCCTGGATCAGCGCCTGGTCGTGGCATAATCGCGCTCCACGGCAATATGAAATGGACAGGCACCAGATGACAGGTGCGGTCCGCAGCAAGAGGAATCCATGACTACCACATTCGGTCCACGCACCTTCTTCGGCCTGCCCAAGCTACCGGCACGCTATGCAACCATCATCACGCCGTTCTTCCTGTCGATATTCATGAGCGGACTGGTCGCGTTCGTCAGCACGCTCATGAACATGGGCCTGGTGCCCGGCATCCTGCGCATTTGGGTCAGCGCGTGGGCAACCTCCTGGGTGATTGCCTTCCCCGCGCTCTCGTTGGCGCTGCCGGTGGCACGCAGGCTGACCGCTGCATTCGTGGATTTCAGCGCCTGATCCTTCTACCGCAGGCGCCCCAGGCGCTCCTGAAAATAGTCGCGCCAGCCCGCAGACAATTCGGGATGCTGCACCGCCCGCTGCAGGGTCGCCAGATCGTCTTTCGCGTGTGCATAGATACGTGTGATATCGGCTACCGTCAGACCCAGCCCGTCGCGGCTCAACAGCGTCAGCGCATCGCCTGCCTGCACCTCCCCCGCCTGCTCGACTGCCGCATAGAAGCCGCTGCGCGCACTCGCCAAAAACCGCTTCACGACATCAACGCGCTTAAAGCGCAGGGCCAGCTTGTAGCACGGGATGCGCGGCTCGGTAATGCGCACCACTGCGCTGCCGATGCGCAGCCGGTCACCGATATGCGCCGTCGACTCAAGTAACCCCTCAGTCGTTAGGTTCTCGCCGAACATCCCCCACGGCAGTTCCGTGTCAGGAAATTCCCGACGCCAGAAAGCGTAATGCTCCGCGGGATACAAGTAGACGGCCTTGTCGGCGCCGCCATGCACCGACAGATCCGCCTGCCCGTCGCCTTCGAGGTTGTGGGCGCGCAGTGCGACCCGCTCAGCCACGGGTTGCTTGTAGATGCCAGTGGTAACTGTGTTGCCCTTCCACTGGACCGCGCGCGGCAGCCCTACGTTTACTGAAATCAGTCGCATGCTCATGGGTGTGGGCTCTTTCCAATTCAGAGCTGCAGTGTTTCGCCGCCGATTCTATTTGAGTTGCCTTGGCTCAGGTTCACGCTTCAGCAGATTTTATGCCATAGGACGAGCGCGTGAAGCGGATTCGCTGCATCCATATTCGATATGGACATGCACTATCTGTCAGGTGTAGTGTGCGCATCGGGGATGCGAAGCAATCTAAACTCAAATGAGATGCGTCGTAGGGTTTCCACTGCCACGCAGCCGGCTTTATCCACATGCACACCAGACGACGGGTGATCAAGACACTCTGCACGCTCCCGTTATGGGCGTGCGCCGCGGGCAATGCGTTTGCTCAGGACGCCGATCGCACAGCGCGCCTCAAGGGTGGCTACGCGCAGCGTCTCAAGAAGATACTTGCGGCAGGCCGCCTGCCCTACATCGACATCGAGAGCTCGTGCAATTCCACGCGCCTGGACATCGATGCGTTCGCCAGGAACATGGAACGTCTCGACATCGGACTGATGGCGCTCTCCGCAGACATCGGTGACGGCCAGTTCGACAGAGGCGTGCGTTTCGACAACTTGTCCGAGCGCCTGACCGCGCGCTATCCCGACCGCTTCATCCCGGTCGGCAACGGCGGTCAGCCGCCGGCGCTGACCAATGCGCCAGACGAATTTCTGGACGCTCAGGACGCCGCCGCCCGCTCCAGGCAAATCGCGCTGCTCGGTGAATTCGAATTCCGCCACTATCCGTCGCCGCGTCAGGTGCGGCGCGGCGAGCTGCAACGCGACGGCGCCATACCGATCGATGGACCAATCGGGCACCGAGTGTTCGGCATGAGCGCCAGGCTCGGCATTGCATTCCAGATCCACTATGAGATCGAGGATGCATTGCTGGTGCCGCTCGAGCAGATGCTCACGCAGTATCCGCAGGCCAAAGTGATCTGGTGCCATCTGGCGCAGATACGCTACATCGAGCGCGCCGCGCGCTACACGCCGCAGTACGTAGAAGGCCTGATCAACCGCTTTCCGAATCTGTATTTCGACACCGCCTTTGGCGGCTACAATTCAATCTACCCTATCAGCAATCAGCGGCACGCACGCGTCTGGGCGGCGCCCGGCACACTCGCACCTGCATGGCGCGACTTGATCGCCGCTTATCCGAAGCGTTTCCTGTCCGCGCT
Organism: uncultured beta proteobacterium; assembly: GCA_903905655.1. GTDB lineage: Bacteria > Pseudomonadota > Gammaproteobacteria > Burkholderiales > SG8-41 > PALSA-1004. The sequence continues at coordinate 3,418 of CAIVHG010000093.1, forward strand.
GGACCTGGGCGGGGACCGCATCGACCAGATCGTTGAATACGACCGCGACCACCGAATCTTCCTGAGCAGCCTACCCAGCGAGGCACAGCATCAAGTCGCATACCGCAGCGCGTGGTCGCTGCTATTCAATGAGGAGTTCACCTGAGCCTCTGACGATGCGCCGTCCGCCGGACGCACGCCTGTCATCACCTATACCCGGAACTGATGAAACGCATGAAGAATCGATGCCTGTGGTGCGGCTGTGATCCCATCTACGTCGCATATCACGACGACGAATGGGGCATGCCGTCGCACGATGACCGCCACCTCTACGAAATGCTGGTGCTCGAAGGCGCGCAGGCGGGCTTAAGCTGGATCACCGTACTCAGGAAGCGCAAGCATTATCACCGCGCATTCGCCGGCTTCGACGCGCGAAAGGTCGCGCGCTACACCGAGCGCGACCTGCAAAGGCTGCTCGCCGATCCCGGGATCGTGCGCAACCGCCTGAAAATTGAATCGACCATCGTCAACGCGCGCCGGGTGCTGGAGATGCAGGAGGCATTCGGCTCCTTCGATGCCTTCATCTGGCGCTACGCCGACGGCACCCCCGCGCGCCGCGCGCGCAAATCGATGGCGCAACTGCCGGCCAGCACGCGCGCCTCCGATGCGATGAGCAAGGACCTGAAGCAGCGCGGATTTAAATTCGTGGGCTCGACGATCTGTTACTCATACATGCAGGCCGTGGGCATGGTGAACGACCACCTGAGCAGTTGCTACCGATATCGCGAGATCGCTAAACTCGCGTAAGCGCGCTCAAAACCGGCCGGGCGCCGCAAAGTTTTCGAAGCGCGTGAACTGGCCGAGGAAAGTGAGCTTGACCGTGCCGATCGGGCCATTGCGCTGCTTGCCGATGATGATCTCGGCAGTGCCCTTGTCGGGTGAGTCCGGGTTGTAGACTTCGTCGCGATAGATGAACAGGATCAGGTCGGCATCCTGCTCGATGGCTCCCGATTCCCGCAGGTCCGACATCACCGGCCGTTTGTTGGGGCGCTGCTCGAGGCCGCGGTTCAGCTGCGAGAGCGCAACCACCGGCACGTTGAGTTCCTTGGCCACCGCTTTGAGCGCACGCGAGATTTCCGCCACTTCGGTCGCGCGGTTCTCGCTGCTGCTCCCGGTTTCCATCAGCTGCAGATAGTCGACCACGATCAGGCCGAGGCCGGGACCGCCCTGCAAACGGTGCAGACGGCGCGCACGCCCGCGCAATTCTGTCGGATTCAGCATGCCGCTTTCATCGACGAACAGCGGCGCATCGGTAAGCTTGCCCACGGCGGCCGTGAGCTTCTGCCAATCGTCGTCTGCAAGCGCGCCGGTGCGCATCTTGTGCTGATCAAGCTTGCCGACCGAGCCCAGCATACGCATCACGACCTGGGTGCCGCTCATTTCCATGCTGAAGATGGCGGCCGGCATCTTCTCGACGAGCGTGACGTGCTCCGCGATGTTGAGCGCGAGCGCGGTCTTGCCCATGCTGGGGCGCCCCGCGATCACGATCAGATCGCCCGGCTGCAAACCAGAGGTCATGCGGTCGAGATCCGTGAAGCCGGTCGCGATCCCGGTCACATCGCTCGGGTTGTCGCGCTTGTAGAGCATGTCGATGCGCTCGACGACCTGGGTGAGCAGCGGCTGGACATCGCTGAACCCGTCGCCGCCGCGCGCACCCGCCTCGGCGATCGCAAACACCTTCTTCTCCGCGTTGTCGAGCAGGTCCTTGGCCGACCTGCCCTGCGGATCGAACACCGATTCCGTGATGTCGGTGCCGACCTGAGCGAGCGTGCGCATGATCGAGCGCTCGCGCACGATCTCGGCATAGCGCCGGATGTTGGCTGCACTCGGCGTATTGACGGCCAGTGAACCCAGATAGGCCTGGCCGCCTACATCTTCCAGCTTGCCGCTGCGCTCCAGGCTATCGGCAACGGTCAGCGCATCGGCCGGCTTGTTGTCGTCGATGAGCAAAGCAATGTGGTGATAGATCTGGCGGTGATCCGCGCGGTAGAAATCCGCGTCCTTGAGGATGCCGGCGATCTTTTCCCACGCCTGGTTATCGAGCAGCAGGCCGCCCAGCACCGACTGCTCGGCCTCCAGCGAATACGGCGGCAGCTTTAGCGCTTCGATCTGCGGATCACGCGCGATCGGGGTTACATTCTGTGCCATGGGCGGAGAATCGTGAGCCGTATGTGAATGGAAAGCGACATGGGTAGCGCCCTGTGCTAAACCTGGTTCGCGCACACTCTAACGCCTTAAAAACGCGCTGTACACGCGCTTCCAATTTACCAAAAAAAAGGGCTGTCGCCAGCCCTTTTTTTTAGCGCGCGTAACCCATTGCAATTGAACGGGGAAACACTGCGCCTGCAGGAGTGCCGCCGCAGCGGCCGCACCCGCTTACTGTTCGCCGAGCACGGATACCGTGATCGTGACCACCACGTCGGAATGCAGCGCGATCTTCAGCTGCTGGTCGCCCACCTGCTTGATCGGCCCTTCCGGCATGCGGATCGCCGCCTTGGGCACTTCGAAACCCTGCGCCTTGAGCGCATCCGAGATGTCGCTGTTGGTGACCGAACCGAACAGCTTGCCATCGACCCCGGCCTTCTGCGTGACCTGTACCAGCAGGCCCTCGATCTTGGCGGCGCGCTCCCGGGCTTCAGCGAGCATAGCAGCCTGAGCTTTTTCGAGCTCCACGCGGCGTAGCGCAAATTCCGCGATGTTGCCCTCGGTCGCGCGCTTTGCCTTACCCTGGGGAATCAGAAAATTACGCGCAAAGCCATCGCGCACCTTGACCACATCGCCCAATTCGCCAAGGTTGGCCATTTTTTCTAGCAGTATTATTTGCATGCCTGTCCCCTTAGTGCAGATCGGTGAACGGCAGCAGTGCCAGGAAGCGCGCACGCTTGATGGCTTCGCTCAACTGGCGCTGATAATGCGCCTTGGTGCCGGTGATGCGTGCCGGAATGATCTTGCCATTCTCGTTGATGAATTCCTTGAGCACATCGATATCTTTGTAATCGATCTGCTTCACTTTCTCTGCCGTGAAGCGGCAGAACTTGCGGCGGCGGAATAACTGCTTGGAGCCGCGTTTTTTGTCTTTATCTTTACCGTTGCGGCCCTTGCCGCCTCTGGATTTGGGTTTCACCGTTGTTCTCCTAGATTCTGGGTTTTATCGCGCGCTGGCCAAGTGCATGCCGGCGCATACACGTCGCTTCAGGCGGCCGGCGCTGCCGGGGCCGGGGCTACCGGTGCAGCCGCCGCTGGCGCAGCAGCCGCAGGCGCGGGTGCCGCTTTGGCCTCCGGCGCATGGGTCAGCGAACGCGATTTTTCCTCTTTCATCATCGGCGAGGGACCGGTCACCGCCTCGGTCATCTGGACGGTGAGATGGCGCAGGACCGCGTCGTTGAATTTGAAGCCGTGTTCCAGTTCCAGGAGCGTTTCGTTATTGCACTCGATGTTCATGAGCACGTAATGCGCCTTGTGCATCTTCTGAATCGGGAAAGCCATCTGGCGCCGGCCCCAGTCTTCGATGCGATGGATGGCGCCTCCCTTGGATTGGACCAGGGAACGGTAACGTTCCACCATGCCAGGCACCTGCTCGCTCTGGTCAGGGTGTACGATGAATACGATCTCGTAATGTCGCATTGAGTAGTCTCCTTGTGGGCTGGTTCGGCCTCCCGCTATGCGATGGCGGTGAGGCAAGGACAGGATCTAGTGCCAAGTTCTAGTGCCAAGTGGCACCGGACCAAAGGCTGCGCATTCTACAGAATCTCGCGCCACATATCAATCACGCTCGCGGCGCGGCAGCCATGCGCTGGCGCACCGTCTCTCCCAGGCACACCCCACTCGCCACCGAAACGTTGAGGCTCCCCACCGTGCCCGCCATCGGAATGCGCGCGAGTTCATCGCAATGCTCGCGCGTTAGCCGCCGCATGCCCTCACCCTCCGCGCCCAGCACCCAGGCGAGCGGCCCGGTGAGCTTCGTCTCGTAGAGGCTCGCCGGCGCGGCATCATCGGCGCCGACCACCCAGATGCGGTGTTCCTTCAGTTCGCGCAGCGTGCGCGCGAGGTTGGTGACCTGGATATAGGGAACGGTTTCGGCGGCGCCGCTCGCAACCTTGGAGACCACCGGCGTGATGCCGGCCGCGCGGTCCTTGGGCGCGATCACCGCATGCACGCCGAACGCATCGGCCACCCGCAGGCAGGCGCCCAGATTATGCGGATCCTGCACGCCGTCCAGCACCAGCAGCAGCGCCGGGCCGGTGATGGCGGCCAGCACGCCCTCCAGATCGCGGATCGGCTCGACTGCCGCGACCTGCGCCGCGACTCCCTGGTGGCGCGCGTGCCCGGTCAGCCGGTCCAGGCGCTGCGTGTCGGCGCTGATGACGCGCACCCCGTGGCGGGCCGCGAGTTCCAAAAGCTCGCGCATGCGCGCATCGTCGCGCGCGCCGTCTGCGTAGATCGTCGCCACACTCGCCGCCTGCTGCCGCAGACGGCTCACCACTGCGTGAAACCCATAGAGCATGCTCGTCGCACTCACCGCGCCGCTCCGGTTTCGAGCACGAAGTCGATCTTGCTCGCCTCAAGGTCGACACGCACCACGCGCACCACCACGCGATCGCCAAGCCGGTAGCGCACGGCGGTACGCTCGCCGAGCAGCAGATGCTTGGCGGCATCGAAATGGAAGTAATCGCTGCCGAGGTCGGAAATGTGCACCAAGCCTTCCACGTAGACGTCGTCGAGAGTGACAAAGATGCCGAAGCCGACCACCGAGCTGATCGTGCCGTTGAAGGTGTCGCCCACGCGGTCGCGCATGTAATAGCATTTGAGCCAGGATTCCACGTCGCGCGTCGCCTCGTCGGCGCGCCGTTCGGTGTACGAGCAATGCACCCCGAGCTCGACCCAGTCGCGCCGCTCGTAGCGCTTGCCTTCGACCAGGGCCTTGATCGCGCGATGCACGAGCAGATCCGGATAGCGCCGGATGGGCGAGGTGAAATGGGCGTACGCTTCATAAGCGAGACCGAAGTGCCCGACGTTTTCCGGGCTGTAAACCGCCTGCCGCAGCGAACGCAGCATCACCGTCTGCAGCAGCTGGGCGTCGGGACGCTCCTTGCAGCGTTCCAGCACTTTCGCGTAATCGGAAGCATGCGGCGTCTCGCCGCCTCCGAGCGACAGCCCGAAGCCTTTGAGAAATTCGCGCAGCGCGGCCAGGCGCTCAGCGGTCGGGCCCTCGTGGATGCGGTAGAGCGTGGGATGCTCGTGCTTCGCCAGGAAGTCGGAAGCGCAGACGTTGGCGGCGAGCATGCATTCCTCGATCAGGCGGTGTGCCTCGTTCCTTTTCACCGGCACGATGCGCTCGATCTTGCCGTGCGCGTCGAAGATCATCTGCGTTTCGGTGCTGTCGAAATCGATGGCGCCGCGCTTGCTGCGCGCCCGCAGCAGCGCCTGGTAGAGCCGGTGCAGGTTTGCAATGTGCGGGAGCAGCGCGCGATGGCGCTGCACCTCGACCCCCTTGGGATTCTCCAGCATGCCGGCCACCGCAGTATAGGTGAGCCTTGCATGAGACCACATGACTGCCGGATAAAAGCGGTAATCACTCACCTGCCCGTGCGCGTCAATCGTCATGTCGCACGCCATGCACAGGCGGTCAACCTCCGGATTGAGCGAGCACAGCCCGTTGGACAGCACCTCGGGCAGCATGGGAATCACGCGCCGCGGAAAATACACCGAGTTGCCGCGCTCGTAGGCCTCGGAGTCGAGCGCATCGCCGTGCCGCACATAGTGGCTCACGTCGGCGATCGCCACTACCAAACGGAAGCCCTTGCCGCGCGGCTCGCAGTACACCGCGTCGTCGAAATCCTTAGCCGTCTCGCCGTCGATCGTCACCAGCGGCAGCTCGCGCAGATCCACCCGGCCTGCGCTCTCCGCCACGGTGCGCTCGAATTTCGCGCTCGCCTTGACCACCGCCGGTGGAAACTCAAACGGCAGCGTGTGCTTCCGGAGCGCAATCTCGATCTCCATTCCGGGATCGGCATAGTTGCCCAGCACTTCCTTGATGCGCGCGATCGGCTGAGTGCGCACCGCCGGCTGCTCGATGATTTCCGCCACCACCACCTGCCCCGGCTTGACGTCGAGCCCCTCCCCGGGAGGGATCAGGAAGTCCTGGCTGATGCGCCGGTTCTCGGCCACCACGAACAGCACGCCGTGCTCCTGGTGCAGGCGTCCGACGATCTGGCGGTTGACGCGCTCGATCACTTCGACGATCTTCGCCTCCGGGCGCCCGCGGCGGTCGAGACCGATCTCGCGCACCATCACGCGGTCGCCGTGCAGCACTTTCTGTATCTCGTGCGGCCCCAGGAACAGGTCGGGGCCCGCGTCATCCCGGATCAGGAAGCCAAAACCATCGGGGTGCCCCATGACCTTGCCGGTGATGAGATCGAGCTTGGCTACGACGCAGATCGCATTGCGCCGGTTGCGCATGATCTGCCCGTCCCGCTGCATGGCGGAAAGCCGCCGGTCGAAGCCCACACGCTCGCGCTTGCCGATGGCAAGCAGCTCGTCCAGTTCCGCGTCCGACACCGGCACGCCCTTCGCGTTGAGCGTCTGCAGGATCAGCTCGCGCGTGGGGATTTGCTCTTCCCCATCGCGTAATTCGCCTGGAACCGGAACCGAAGTGCGGATTGCGCCCGAGCGCCCCATTTGCGGCGCGCGCGCACCGCGCATCTTCACCGCCGGACGCGCGGCGCTGTTCTCCTGCTTTACCGCAGGTCGCGCGCTGCTTTTTTCCTGCTGCGGACGCGCTGCGGATTTGCGCTGCGACCGGCTTTTACGAGTTTTCATTTGACAAGCGAGCCTCTAATGATTAAATTGCCGGCCTTGCAGGCCCAGATGGCGGAATTGGTAGACGCACCAGGTTCAGGTCCTGGCGGTGGCAACACTGTGGAGGTTCGAGTCCTCTTCTGGGCACCAAACAAACATCGCGACCCTTCCGGGTCCCTCCCGCGATAAGCCACCGTAGCAGGAATGCAGGCGCGATCCCGAACGCTGAGCACTGCTGCGCAGCGAGCATTGTAGCGCTTTCCCAGCGGACGCTCCCTGACGCACTCGCCGCTGCTATACGGCCGTCAGCAGCCGTATAGCGCCTATGCTTCAGGCGACACGCCGCGGGCGGCTGAACAAGCCGCCGACGCCCAGCAGCACGCCGTTCAACCAGAAGATGGGCGGCAATCCGAATGCCGAGCCGAGGGCGCCGAACACCACCGGGCTCACCACTTTCGTGAGATGGTTCACCGTGATCTTCAGCCCCAGCGTTTCACCGGAGCGCCCCTGCGGAGAACTCTCGAACATCTGCATCGTCACGATCGGCCCGCAGCAGCCCATGCCCAGCCCGAACATGAACGAGATCAGCGCGAGCATCACTGCGCCTTGGAAAAACGGGATCAGTATCAGGCTCGCCGCCCCGAGGTAAAATGCATAAACCAGCAGGTTCTCGGCGCGCAGCCTAGTGATCAGGCGCGTCAGCACCGTGCGCACCACGAAGGCGGCCGCAGCGTACATCGCAAGCACGATGCCGATGACGGAAGCCGACAAGCCCAATTGGTGCGCATAAACCGGCATGTAGAACTGATAAAGGCTGTCACCGACGTGCTGCAGGCTGCCGACGGCGAGCACCCGGCGCGCCTCAGGATTAGCCAGCGTGGATAACACCCCGCCGCTGCTGCGCGGGGCCTCGCGCGTACCGCCCGGAAACTTACGCCCCCAGATCACCAACACGACCACCGGCACCAGTGCAAACAGCGCGATGGACAGGCAGGCCGTCGCATAACCCGCGTGATCGATCAGGAAACCGGCGGCCACCGGCCCGGTAAAATTATTAATGGCATTGCTCATGCTGTAGTTGCTGAAATTCTGTGCGCGCCGATGGGACTCGCTCAGTTGTCCGACCAGGTTTTGCAACGACACGATGGATATTGCGGTGCTCAGGCCGATCAGCGCCGCCGCGGCAAATACGGCAGGCATCGCCGGCACAGCATACGGCATGAGCATCCCGAGAGCGCCGCAGAGCATGCCCAGCGCCAGCGGCCAACGCGCTCCGAAACGGTCCGAGAGCCGGCCGGCCGTCACCGCAAGCAGCATTGGAAAAGCCGAAAAGGTCGCCCCCAACATGCCCACCACGAATGGATGTGCCCCGAGCTCGAGCGCGTACAGCGGCAACGCGACGCGCGAAGACTGCACGACGATGCCGATGCACATGTTCAGCGCTAAGATCAGATAGATGGTCATAGTTCCGTTTACACGGCGCGGGCGAATATGCGCGCCTTGCGTACTTCGATGCGGCGCTCTCGATCAAGCGCAGCGGCGCTGCTGCCAGTGGCGGAAATGCAGTGTAGCGACAGCTGAAGGGGGCTTATTTTACACGATGCGCGGGCGCATGTCAGATCATGAATGAGCACGGCACGCCAGGCACAGCGCAGACCAACTGCGCCGTGCGCTGTGATATCTCGTGCGCGGCGCTAAGGTGCAAGCTCATGCGAGGCGAGCTTCTCCAGCGCTTTCACCATTGAAGAATGGTCCGCTTTGGCGCCGCCAGCGGCGCTGCACGCGTTGAAGAGTTCCTGCGCCGTCGCAGTGTTGGGCAGCGACACCCCCAGTGCCTGTGCGCCTGCTAGCGCGATGGCAAGGTCCTTCTGATGCAACTCCACACGGAACCCCGGCTCGAACGCACGCTTGATCATGCGCTCCCCGTGCACTTCCAGCACGCGCGAGGCGGCGAAGCCGCCCATCAGTGCCTGCCGCACCTTGGACGGATCCGCGCCCGCCTTGGCCGCGAACAGCAGCGCCTCGCCGACGGCTTCGATGTTGAGCGCGACGATAATCTGGTTGGCGACCTTGCAGGTCTGGCCGTCTCCATTGGAGCCGACGAGCGTGATGTTCTTGCCCATCAACTCGAACACTGGTTTGACACGGTCGAATGCCGCCTGCGTTGCACCGACCATGATGGTGAGTGCCGCATTCTTTGCGCCGAGTTCGCCGCCGGACACCGGTGCGTCCAGATATTCGCAATTCAGCTCATTGATGCGCCTGGCGTATACCTTGGTCTCGATCGGCGAGATCGAGCTCATGTCGATCACGGTCTTGCCTGGCGCGAGCCCCTCGGCGACGCCGTCCTTGCCGAACAGCACGCGCTCGACGTCCGGCGTATCCGGCACCATGAGGATGATGATGTCGGACTTCTGCGCGACGTCGCGCGCGCACGCACACGCAGTGCCGCCTGCCGCTGTCAGTTCCTGCGGCACGCCGCTGCGCGAATTCAGGAACAGCCGGTGGCCGCCCTTGATGAGGTTGGCCGCCATGGGTTTGCCCATGATGCCCAGGCCGATGAATCCGATGTTGCTCATGGTGTATGCCTCGCGAAGTAGAAGTCAATATTCAGTTGCTGCAAACAAAGAAGTTCTAAGAGCATTTCCGCTGAACTGCAATGGCACGACGGCGCAATGCAGCCGCCCGCACGCTCACTTGAGAAAAGGCTTGGCCCAGCCGAGGCCGTCCGCAGTGAGCCCGGCGGGTTTGTATTCGCAGCCGATCCAGCCCTGATAGCCAATGCGGTCGATATGCGCGAGCAGAAACGGATAGTTGATCTCGCCAGTGCCGGGCTCGTGCCGGCCGGGCGTATCCGCGAGCTGGATGTGCGCGATCGAGGCCAGGTTCCTTTCGAGCGTAGGCGCGAGGTCGCCTTCCATGATCTGCATGTGATAGATGTCGTACTGGACGTAGAGATTTTCGCAGGCCGCCGCTTTGATGATATCGAGCGCCTGCGCCGTCGTAGTGAGGAAGAATCCCGGGATGTCGCGCGTGTTGATCGCCTCGATCAGAAGCCTGATCCCGGCGCGCTTAAAGCGCGGCGCCGCATGCTGCAGGTTGCGGATGAAGGTCGCGCGCGCCTCAAGCGGATCGCAGTCCGCAGGACGGATACCCGCCAGGCAGTTCACCTGAATGCAGCCCAGCGCCGCCGCGTACTCGATGGCCTTGCCAACCCCGTCTTCGAATTCGGCGATGCGTTGCGGATGACACGCAATGCCGCGCTCGCCAGCAAGCCAATCGCCCGCGGGCAGGTTGTGCAGCACCTGCGTGAGTCCGTGCTCGGCAAGCTTGCCCATAAGCACGCTCTTATCGTAGTCGTACGGAAACAGGTATTCGACCGCTTTGAAACCCGCGCCGGCAGCGGCGGAGAAACGATCGAGAAAACCGACCTCATTGAACATCATGCTTAGGTTGGCAGCGAGTTTGGGCATGGTTTCACTCCCGGTTTGGCCAAGGCGCGAACGCGGCGGCATACGTACTACAAGTTCGCGAAACGCACGCGCTCTGCGCGATTGCCGTCCGCAATTTCATATCTATACCAGCTGAATGTCCGCGCGCCCGCTCTAGCCCTCGAATGGATGCCGGAGCACGATGGTCTCGGTGCGCTCGGGACCGGTGGAGATGATGTCCACCGGCACGCCGCAGATTTCCTCGATGCGCTTCAGATAATGCTGCGCCGCTTTGGGCAGCTGTTCATAGCGCGTGAGCCCCGCCGTAGTCTCTGTCCAGCCGGCAATCTCTTCGTAGACTGGCTCGCAGCCAGCGATCATGTCGGCGCCGAACGGAAGAATGTCCCGCTCGACCCCATCAAGCCGGTAGCCCACGCCCAGGCGCAGGGTTTCCACGCCGTCGAGCACGTCGAGCTTGGTCACGCACAAACCAGAAATGCCGTTGATCTGGATTGAGCGCTTGAGCGCCGCCGCATCGAACCAGCCGCAACGCCGCGGGCGGCCGGTGACCGAGCCGAATTCATGCCCGCGCTCCGCAAGGTGCTTGCCAACTTCGTCTTCGAGTTCAGTGGGAAAGGGGCCCGAGCCGACGCGCGTCGTGTAGGCCTTGGTGATGCCCAGCACGTAGTGCAGCAGGCTGGGGCCGACGCCGGCCCCAGCGCACGCAGCGCCAGCCACGCAATTGCTCGAGGTCACGTACGGATAGGTACCGTGGTCAATGTCGAGCAGCGTGCCCTGTGCGCCCTCGAACAGCAGACTCTTGTTCGCCTTGTGCGCCTCGTAGAGCATGCGCGGCACGTCAGACACCATAGGCCTGATGCGCTCGACCAGCGCCAGCGTCGCGTCGAGCGTCTGCTGAAAATCGACGATCGGTGCGTGAAAATAATTCTTCAGCACGAAATTGTGATAATCGAGCACCTCGCCAAGCTTGGCCGCGAAGCGCTTGCGGTGCAGCAGGTCCTGCACCCGGATCGCACGCCGCGCCACTTTGTCTTCGTAGGCCGGACCGATCCCGCGTCCAGTGGTGCCGATCTTGCCCGCGCCCTTTGCTATCTCGCGTGCCTTGTCGATGGCGACGTGGTAGGGCAGGATCAGCGGACAGGCGTCGCTGACGTGCAGTCTGCCCGTCACTTCCACGCCAGCGCGCTCAAGTTCCTCGATCTCCTGCATGAAGGCCTCGGGCGCCAGCACCACGCCGTTGCCGATGTAGCACTCGACGTCCTTGCGCAAAATGCCGGAAGGGATGAGCCGCAGGACGGTCTTCTGGCCTTCGATGACCAGCGTGTGGCCGGCATTGTGCCCTCCCTGGAAGCGCACCACGCCTTGCGCATGATCCGTCAGCCAATCGACGATCTTGCCCTTGCCTTCGTCACCCCATTGGCTGCCGATCACTACTACGTTTTTTGCCATGTTGTCTCTATAGATGTTGCTGATAGCGCGCTGAGCCTGCGGACCTACTCCCCAGGCGCGGCCGTTGATCTTATTGCCGCTCCATCACCCAGCGGCCGTCGCGCAGCACCAGCCTGCGGCTGCAGCCGAGCTCCGCGCGCGCAGCTTCGTGCCCCGGCAGGTCTATGATCACCGGAGTGCCCGCCGAGCGCAACTGCGCGATGCGCAGTTTGAGCGCCGCATCCCGCGGCCGGTAGGGCGCCAGCACCGACGCCTGCTCCCGGCTCTCCGGCGCCGCCGCGACGATCTCGCGCAGGTCCATGCTGAAACCGGTCGCGGGCCGCGCGCGCCCGAACGCTTTCCCGACTTCATCGTAACGGCCGCCCAGCGCAAGCGCGTTGGCAGCGCCGTCGGCATAAACTGCGAACACGAGCCCGCTGTGGTAACGATAACCGCGCAGCTCGCCCAAATCAAAACCGATGCGTACGCCTGCATCCTTGAGGCCCGCCGCCACCGCCTGCAGCTGCGTCAGCACGCCCCTGATGCGTGCATCGGCGGGCAGCAGCCGCTTGGCAAGGCTCAGCACTTCCATGCCGCCGCACAGTTCGGGCAACGCCTGCAATGCCGCGCCGACCTTCGGCTTGAGGCGCCGCACCAGCTGCGCGAGCGCCGGCGTGTCCTTAGACTGCACCGCGCGAAAGATCTCGGCCTCGGCAACAGCATCGACGCCACTACTCGCGATCAGCGCGCGAAACACACCGACGTGCCCGATATCGAGCTGCAGCTGCACGACGCCCGCGAGCCGCAGCGCGGCCAGCATCAGGCGCTGCACTTCCAGATCGCTCTCGATTCCCGCGTGACCGTAAATCTCGGCGCCGATCTGCAGCGGCTCGCGCGTGCGGTTGAGTCCCGTCGGGCGCGTGTGCAACACGCTGCCCGTGTAGCACAGCCGGTTCACGCCCTGGCGATTCATCAGGTGCGCATCGATGCGTGCGACCTGCGGCTTGATGTCTGCGCGCACGCCCAGCGTGCGGCCACACAGTTGATCGACAAGCTTGAA
>CAIVHG010000094.1 GCA_903905655.1 uncultured beta proteobacterium
CTCAGGGAGGACTATGTGCGCCCCCTGGACGGTGTCACCGAGCGAACGAGCTTAGACCTTGGTCTGGGTCGCAATCTGCCGGGCACAGGCGCACCATGGGCGCGATGCTCGCCGGCGAAAAATGATCTGCAAACCACTGCCATCGACCCGACGCGCGAAACGAGGCAGGATCGAATTTCCTATCGCTCATTCGACTGGAGGAGTCCATGAAAGAGCAATTTCTCTGTCTGTTAGGATCATTGGTGCTGGCGGCCTTTGCCTTGGCGGCAGGCGTGGCAGTGGCCCAGGATTATCCCAACCACCCGGTCCGGCTGATCGTTCCTTACGGCACCGGCGGAATCACCGATATCACGGCGCGCATCGTCGCGCCGCGGATATCTGACAGTCTAGGTCAACAGCTCATCGTCGAAAACCGTCCGGGTGGTGCAGCAATCCCGGGCTTTGATCTGGTCGTGAGGGCGCGTGCCGACGGCTACATCATCGTGCTTGCAACCACCGCCTTGGCGGCTAATCCCATCCTGTTCAGGAAAATCCCCTACGATGCCGAGAAGGATCTTGCACCGGTCAGCCTTGTCGCCACATCACCGACGGTCCTGGTGGTTCACCCTTCGGTTCCGGCCCATTCCGTAAAAGAGCTGATCGCACTCGCGAAGTCAAAACCGGGAGCTATGGATTACGGCTCCGCTGGCAATGGCAGCGATAACCATCTCACCGCGGAAGTCTTCAAGAGTGCGACGGGCACTGCTGTCCTGCACATTCCCTATAACGGGGGTGGCGCCGTCATGACTGCTCTGCTTGGCGGTCAGGTGGAGTTCGTATTCGCTACCATTCCCACCGCTCACCCGTACATCGGCAGCGGGAAGCTGCGGGCGCTGGGAGTCAGCAGTCTGAAGCGCAGCGTCGCCTTACCCGATGTGCCGACCATATCCGAGGCCGGTCTGCCCGGGTTCAATGTGAACGCATGGCTTGGAATCATGGTGCCCGCAGGTACGCCGGCGAACGTAATCGACCGTCTTCATGCGGCTACGGTAACTGCGCTGCAGCGTCCCGAGGTGTCTGAGCGACTCATTTCGCTGGGCCTCGAACCGGTCGGCAGCACGCCCGCCCAGTTGGGGGCTCATCTGAAAACCGAGATAGCCCGCTGGGCCAAACTGGCCCGGGAAGTGAAGATCGAAGTGGCGGACTGAGCAGAAATCGCCAGCTTCGCGTAAAGAGAGGCGGTAAGGTCGCGGTCGTTCGCCTCTTAGATGACTGCGCCGCGAGTGTCAGGCGCGCGGGCGCTCGCATGGCTGGATGAGAATTGCGCTCAGCCTATGGTATGGGGGTGAGTGAGGTCCCGGCGCCGTTGTGACAGACCAGCGGCGCGCGCTGCTCGTAGCGATAGCGCTGCACCTTGTCCACGATGATGTAGTGATCGCCGCTTTGGAAGCGTTGTTCGCGGCGGCATTCGAACAGGGCGGGTACGGTACGTGGGGCAAATGCGCACCAATATCAGCATCATGTAGTTACAGCACGCATAACGTGCTGTGAGCCTAGCGCTGTGGCGGGGTAGCGGTTCAGCGTGCGACGGTGGCATTGCCGCGGGCAAGCGCCATCATGGTTTTGATCGAGCGTTGTCGCTCGAGCTTGAGGACGCCGTCGCGCAGTTCTTCCGCTGCCGCCTTTGTCAGTACGCGGGTCGAGCAATCGAGGAATTTACCCTCGATCTCGGCGCTGTCGGTCATGCGACGACGGGCATGCGTCAGGACATCCACACGCCGCTCGCTGCCATCCGTGAGGCGGACAATCACCTGCTTGCTCGTCCCGGCCTGGGGCGGAACGTGCTTGATGCGGGCCATTAGGCTGCGCACCGCGGGCTCGTGCACGGCATCATCGAAAATCTGCTCAAGCCCGAGCGTACCGTGCGTCAGTGCCGCAGCGATTGCGTAAGCGCCGCTGAATCCTGCCGAGTCTTCATCGGTGGGATCCTGGCGCAGCAGGGAGAATGGGAGGAGATCGGCCTCGACCGATTGAATGCGATCGAGGTCGATCCCAGGCATAGCCCGCAATGCAAGCGCTGCATCGATGAGCGGATGCGCCGGCGCACAAACCGGAAAGTGCTTGATATTGATGGTGCGCGCGATCATATAGGGCTTGCCGAGTTGTTCGGTGATGGCCGCTGAGTCCTGCTCGCCAGGCAGACAAATTGCGTCGTAGAAGCCCAGCGGCGATTCAAGGATGGCCGGATCGCCGGTGAACCCCATGGCAGAGAGTTCGGCGGCTTCGATTCCGTCGCGGGCAGCGCAACCCGAATGAAAACTCTTGGTCATGGTCCCCATGCTGCGGCGAAAGCCGCCCGAGCCGCTGCTGGCGATTCCTACCGCCATGGCGGCTTGGTGCCGTGAAAGACCAAGCAGGCGTGCAGCCGTCGCGGCGGCAACCAGGGGCCCGGTCAGCTTCACATGCCACCAGCCGCGTTGCGTGGGGCCGCGTTTCTTTTCGCGTGCCCCGTCGATCGACTGTTGCAGCCTGCCGGCGATCTCCATGCCGACGACGAACGCGGCGAGGACCTCGCGGCCGGAAAGCTTGCGTTGCTCGGCGATGGCGAGTGCCGTCGGCAGCACCAGCGTCGGATGATGCCAGCCGCCGTCGAAGTCGAGTGCGTTGGCCATCGTGCCATTGGCCAGAGCGGCCAGATGCGGCGCGACCTTGACGCCTCCTCCGATCACCGTTGCCACTTTGGGTCTGCCGCTCGTTTCGATCACGCGTCGCGTGATGATCTTGCCGATCGGCCGGGTGGACGCCGCAAGAGTGACGCCGATGGTGTCGAGAATCAGTTGTTTGGCAAGAGTGAGGACCTCGGCGGGAATGTCCTCGAACCTGGTTTCCAAGCCGAAGCGCACGATGGCATCGGTTAACGGTGGGCGCTCGACGTTGGAGCGTGCAATTTCCATGTGCGCTTACTCCGCGGTGATGTTGTTGTCCTTGATCACCTTGCCCATTCTGCCGACCTCACCTTTGATGAAAGTATCCAGTTCCTGAGGAGTGCCGCCCACCACCTCGAGTCCGTTCGCCATGAATTTAGCCTTGATGTCTGGATTGTTCAGCGCTGCCACGATTTTCTCGTTAAGCAATCTGATGATTGCTGCAGGCGTCTTGGTGTGAGTGACCATGCCGAATACAGATGACGACTCGTATCCGGGAAACCCGCTTTCCGCCGCCGTGGGCAAGTCGGGCAATAGCGGCGATCGCTGCGCCGTCGTCACTGCCAATGCCCTGACCTTGCCCGACTTGATGCTCGCCGCCACCACCGCGGAGGGCCCCACCGTGGTTTGCACTTCGTTGGAGATGAGCGCGATGTTCGACGACGCCGTGCTCTTGTAGGCAATGCGCACGATGTCCACACCCGCCATGGACTTGAACAACTCGTACGCGAGATGCGCGAGGCCCGCGGTATTGGCGGAGCCATAGTTAAGCTGCCCAGGCCTGGCCTTGGCAAGGGCGATCAATTCCCTGACCGAATTCACCGGCAACGACGGATGGACCAGCAACACGCCGGGCTGCCGCGTCAGCATGGTGACGCCGGCAAAATCCCGCACAGCGTCATACGCCGTGGGATGCAGCAGCGGCGTCAGCCACAGGTTCGATCCGAACACGCCGACGCTGTAACCATCAGCCGGCCCTTTTGCGAGCGCTTCTCCGGCGATGACCACATTGCGGTTTTCGATGACCAGCGGTTGTCCCAGTGAGCTCATCACGCTCGGCTGGATGGCGCGAATGACGATGTCAGAGCCACCGCCGCTTTCGTTGGCGGCAAAGACATGTATAGACTTGACCGGATAGTTCTGGCCGAATGCAGAGCACGCCGCCAGCATCGTGGCTGTCAGAAACACAACTGAGTTAAGTTGCATGATGTGCTTCTCCTTTGCAGTCCAGACCGCTGCGGGTTCAGGCCACCGTAACGAAGTCGATATAGCCGCGCTCCACGTTGGTTTCGATGAGCTTGACGCGGACTTTTCTGCCGACACTGAGAGCCATCGTGCCGTTCAGCAGTTTGCCCTCGACGGGCGGGGAAAACACCCTGACCCACACGCCTTCAGGGCTGCTGCCGGTTACGATGGCGTCAAAGTACTGACCGATGCGTGATTCGAGCAGCAGCGCCATTTCGGACTTGCGCATCCGCCGCTCCACTTTCTGGGCGGCATCTTCCTGCTGGGTACAGTGCATGGCCAAGTCGCCCATCTCGCCGTTGGAATAAGGCGGCGGCGCGCCCGCTAGCGCTGCCTTGATGAACCTCGAGGTGATCAGGTCGGGGAAGCGGCGATTGGGTGCGGTGGAATGCGTGTAGTCGCGCACCGCCAGGGCAAAGTGGCCGACCGGCGGGCTGCCGGCCTTTTCCACCACGTACTCGCCGCGGCCCATGAGCTTGACGATGACCAGGGACAGATCGGGAAAACGCAGCGGGTCGGCTTTGTGGCGCTGAGCGAGAAAAGCTTGCAGCGCTTTTGAATCGGGCTCTTTCGGCAGAGTTACGCCGTAACCCTGTGCCACTTCCGCGATGCGCGCCCAGCGCTCGGGTGAGCGCACGACCCGCCGCAGCGAGGCGCCGCCACTCGCGGCCAGAAAGCGCGCGGTGCAGCCGTTGGTGGTGATCATCACCTCCTCGATCAGCTGGCGCGCACGGTTCTGCACTTGCAGGCGCACGTCGATGACCTTTTCCCCCTCGAACAAGGCGCGCGGTTGCAAGGTCTCGAGCTCCAGCGAGCCCTGTGCATGACGGAGCACGCGCAGTTGCTGGGCCAGTGCGTCCTGCGTGCGCAGTTGGGTATCCATGCCTGGCACGGCTGCGGCCGCCGCGGGCAGCGCACCCTGCCCATCGATCCAGGCCGAGACCGCGTCATAGGCGAGCTTGGCTTTGTTGCGCACCTTGGCCCGGTACACCGTCGTGCTCGCCAGTGTGGCATCCGCGTTGAACACCATCTCGGTCACGAGCGCCAACCGGTTCTGGTCCGCGTTGAGCGAGGTGAGGTCGGTGGACAGCCGCTCGGGCAGCATCGGGAAGATGCGCGCCGAGGTGTAGACCGAGGTCGTGTTGGCGCGGGCGTGGTCGTCGATGGCGGTGCCTTTCTTGACCAGCGAGTCCACGTCGGCGATGGCCACCAGCATTTTGAGTGCGCCATGTTCCAGCGGCTCGCAGACGGTGAGCTGGTCCAGATCGCGCGAGTCGTCGTTGTCGATAGAGCACCAGAGCAACCCGGTGAGATCACGTATGGTTGCGTCGGATTCGCTGGCGGCAGCGGTGATCGCGGCCAGCTGCTGCTCCACACTCGCTGAAAACTCCGGTTGGAGTCCGCGCTCGGTCATGGCAAGGGTGGCAAGACGGACCAGGTCGGAGCGGTGATGGTGGCGGTTGGTGTGCATAGCGCAACAATATACACCCGCTTACGCTAGCTTAACGGGCCATCATAGCTGCCCGTCAGGTTATAAAACTCCCGCTAGCCGATTTGCAGCAGATTCTCAGGGGACCTTTGCACCTTGCACCGGCGAATCCCGTCATTTGCGAAGGTCCGCTTTGATGACGCTTCCCGCCTGCGTCATTTCAGTTTTTATGAATGCCGCCCACTCCTCTGGCGAACTGGGAGCCGCCTCGACGCCGATGCTCAGAAGCTTTTCCTTCACCTCGGCACCGTTGAGTACCTGTGCGATTTCCTGGTTCAGCCTTCTGATGATGGCTTCGGGGGTCTTGGCTGGCGCAAATAGTCCTGCCATAGACACGGATTCATAGCCCGGTAGCGATTCGGCCAGGGCGGGCATCTCAGGAAATAACGTCGACCGCTTGGCGCTGGTAACCGCCAAAGCCTTCAATCGGCTGGACTTCACGAGCGCGGCAGCCCCGCCGGGCGTCGAGATCATCAGTTGCACTTCACCAGCCACCAAAGCATTGATTGCCGGTCCCGTGCCTTTGTAGGGAATGCGCACCATATTGATGGCGGCCATGCTCTTGAATATTTCCGGCGCGAGATGAGTAGGTGAGCCCGTCGAACCCGTCGCGTAGTTGAGCGCGCCCGGCTTGGACTTGGCCAGGGCGATCAACTCCCTGACCGACTTTACCGGTAGCGAGGGATGCACGACCAGAATAAGCGGAGCCCTGGTCACTGCCGTAATCGGCGCATAATCCTTCACCGGATCGTACGGCGCACTCTGCATCAGCGGCAACAGCCATAAGCTGCTGCTGTTGAGCAGCAGCGTGTAACCATCAGGCGCCGCTTTGGCACCCAGTTCGTTTGCGAGAATCGCGGGCCGGTTATCCACTACGACCTGCTGCCCCAAGGAGCCGGCGATGCCCTGCGCGATCAGCCGTGACGGAATATCGAGGCCGCCACCGATCTCACCCGTCATGATGTGCACCGGCCTGTTGGGATAGGCCTGCGCGAAAACCAAACCGTGGCCGAAACAGACTATGCAAACAGCGATCGTCGAGAGAAGCGAACGCGACAGCATTATGGCCCCCTGGTATTTGTTCTAAAACTCGGCGATCGCCCGGAATTCAGGGATCCGCAAATGCGCTCGACCTGGTGCATCGCGCGAGCGCAGATCTGAATGTTTCGTCCATAGTAACGAGTATCAATCCTTTACTCAAGTTGGCGGGGCAATACCAGGGAGGGTCCGCTGCGGGAAGGTGGTCGCCTTAACTTGAAAAGATCAGGGCGTTGCAATCGCGCGCCTCCTTCCGCGCTGAGGAACGCGGCGCCTTGTTAACGCGATTTCGGCAACGTAGAATCACAGAGCGCGCAGAAGCTGCTGGTGTGCGACGGAGAGACAGTACAAATAATACGAATCGCAAACGAAGGGGGCAATATGGATGCCAAGGAGATTGGTCGGCAAATCATACGCGAGCAAACGAGCGCCGAATACCTGGCGAAGAAAGACAAGAAGCGCAATCGCTTCAACGCGGTGATTCACGAGTACACCGAAGAGGTGTGTTTCGGAGGGGTGTGGGCGCGCAAAGGCATTGATCGAAAGATGCGCAGCATCATCAATATCGCCATGCTGACCGCACTCAACCGTCCGGCAAAACTGCGCAATCACCTGGAAGGCGCGCTCAAAAACGGAGTCACGCTCGAGGAGATTCAGGAAATCCTGTTGCAGGCCGCCGTGTATTGCGGCTTGCCGGCCACAGGGGATGCCTTCGACATTGCCGAGGACGTGCTGAAAGCGAACAAGCTATTGGATTAAGGTTGTGTGGGGGCCAAAGCGCACCAAGTTCGACTGCGCAGGCCTCCCGGGGTCAATCAACTCAGAGGGGGAATCGAATGACAAGCAATAAACGCCTTGCGGCCTATGCATGCATGATGCTTATGTGCGGTTTCTGGTCCGCTGCGTCTGCAGCTGCCTTCCCTGAGCGGCCGGTGCGCATCGTGCTCGGGTTGGGCTCCGATCTCATGTCGCGCGTGTTGGCGCAGAAGCTCAGCGCTACCTGGGGTCACTCCGTCATTGTCGACCAGCGCCCCGGCGGCAGCGGCACCATCGCGACCGACACCGTTGCGAAGTCCGCGCCCGACGGCTATAACTGGCTGATCAGCGCCGCCGGGCAAACGATCAGCGCGGGCTTTGAGCCCGACAAGCCGTCGCGTCTCGATGCTGAATTTGCATCGGTGACGATGCTGGTGTCGGCGCCTTACTTCGTGCTCGTCCATCCCTCGGTGCCGGCGAAGTCGATCGCAGAACTGATCGATCTGGCGCGAGCCAAGCCGGGGACGCTGAATTACGCAACATCCGGTATAGGCTCGGCGCCGCACATGGCGACAGTGCTGCTGACAACCATGGCGAAAGTCAATCTGGTGCACGTGCCTTACAAGAGTTCGGCCGCCGGCATGAACGATCTGCTCGGCGGCCACATGCAGATTTCGTTCCAATTCGCGCCGGTGTCCATTCCGCTCGTGAAGAGCGGCAGGCTCAAGTCGCTCGGGGTGACCAGCGCCCAGCGCTCAGCGCTCGCGCCCGACTCTCCGACCATCGCGGAGTCCGGCTTTCCGGGTTACGAAGTGATCGGCTGGCAGGGCATACACGTGCCGAAGGGCACGCCGAGGGCGCTCATCGCACAGATCAATAAAGACGTCGTCGCCGTGCTCAAGCAGCCCGATGTCAAAGAGCGCATGTTCGGCGCCGGGCTCGAGTTGATCGGGAACACACCTACGGAGTTCGATGCGTTCGTGAAGAAAGATACTGCGCGCTGGACCCAGCTGATCAAGCAAGCCGGCCTCAAGCTGGAGTAGGGCGGCCGTTCGCCGACAGGCGGTCAGGACTCTGACAGGTAGATTTCCGCGCTGAGATCCGAATCATACGGCTTCAGGGTGAATCCCGTATTGCGCGCAATGCGCTGCATGCCGACGTTGCGCTTCAGTATCTGAGCGGTGATCAGGTGGAGTTTCTCATCGCGCCCGATCTGCACCAACCGGCGCAGCAACTCGCTGCCGAAGCCATTCCGTTGATACGGGTCGCTGACTAGAATGGCGAATTCCGCTTCTGGCGCCATCGGCGATTGGCTCAGGCGCCCCACTGCGAGAATGCTGTGCACGCCGCTCTGCGGGTCTTTGCGATCCACCACCAGCGCCATCTCGCGGTCGTAATCGATGAAACAAATACGCGTCAGGCGTTGATGCGCGACGCGTTGGTCATACCCGATGGCGTGGAAGTAGCGCAGGTGTACGCTCTCATCCGACAAAGTTGCATGGAACTTCACGATCAGCGGTTCGTCCTCCGGGCGAATCGGGCGTATGGTCACCTGCATGCCATCCTTCGCCGTCCAGTCCGAAACATATTTCGTCGGGTAGGGACGAATTGCCAGCTTGGGCAATTGAGCCTCAGTGAGCCCCGGTTCGTGCAGCACGATGCGCGCATCGAGCGCGATAAGTCCGCCGCCGCTTGCTGCGCCTCCGTCCGGCGCGCAAGCCGGTCCGGCGAGCAGCGGGTTGATGTCGATCTCCTTGATCCAGGGCTGGTCGACGACGAGTTGGCTGAAGCGCACCAGCAGTTGCGCCAGCGCCTCCAGGTCGACTGGCGGTCGGCCGCGCACGCCCTTGAGCGCCTTGTAGATCGTCGTTTGCTCGATCAGGCGCCGCGCCAGCGTCGTGTTGATCGGCGGCAGGGCGAGCGCGCGGTCGCGGAACACTTCGACTAGCTGCCCGCCCGCGCCGAACAGCAGCACCGGGCCGAATTGCGCGTCGATGCTGCTGCCCACGATCAATTCGTAGCCATCAAGTTTGACCATCGGCTGCACCGTCACGCCGAGAAAGTGCTTGCCGCCGCGCGGCGGCTGTTCGCGTACTGCCTGCACCCCGGACTCGATCGCGAGGTAGGCGCGGCGCACTGCATCGGCGTCGGAAAGATTCAACTGCACGCCGCCCACCTCAGTCTTGTGGGTAATGGTCTGCGAATGCAGCTTGAGCACGACGGGATAGCCGAGGGCGTCCGCGCATTGCACCGCGTCGTCTGCGCTGGTGGCGCTCCGCATCGGCACTGTCGGGATGCCATAGGCCGCGAGTATTTCCTTTGACTCGAACTCGCTCAAAAGGGTGCGGCCGGATTTGCGCGCGTCCTCAATGAACTGCCGTGCCCGCTCGTGTTCCGCCGCCGCCGTCTCGGCTTCCACCAACGTCGGTGTCTCGTACAGGCCGCGCAGGTTATAGGCGTAGCGGTACATCATGGTGAATGTGCGTGCCGCCGTGTCAGGGTAGCTGAAGGTCGGGATGTTCGCCTGGTTGAGTATCGCCTCGCCGGCGACCACATCCTTGCCGCCCATCCAGCTTGCGAGAACCGGCTTGCCCAGGGGCATGGTGAACGTCGTCAAGCGCTTGGCCGTTTCGGTGGGATCGGTCATCGCCTGCGGAGTCAGTGCCACCAGCAAGCCATCGCTGTTCGGGTCCTTGCTGGCGATCTCGAGTGCCTGCGCGTAGCGTTCCGGGCCGGCGTCGCCCAGAATGTCGATCGGGTTGCCGTGGCTCCAATGCGACGGCAGTACCTTGTTCAGCGCCTGCAGTGTTGTCTCCGAGAGCTCGGCGAGTTCACCGCCGAATTCGATCAATGCATCGGTAGCGAGCACGCCGGGCCCGCCGGCGTTGGTGACGATGGTCAGGCGCGGCCCCGCCGGACGCGGCTGCTTTCCGAGTACCTCGGCCACGTAGAACAAATCCGAGATGGCATTGACGCGCAGCACTCCGCACCTGCGGAACACTGCGTCGAGCACATCGTCGCTGCCGGCGAGCGCGCCGGTGTGCGAGGCGGCGGCCTTCGCCGCGGCCGCGCTGCGGCCAGCCTTGATGACGATGATCGGCTTGGTCAGTGCAACCTCTCGTGCCGCGGAGATGAAAGACCGCGCATCGCCGATGGACTCCATGTAAATCATGATGCTGTGCGTCTGCGGATCGTCGCCCAGATAATTGATCAGGTCGCCCCAGTTGACGTCCAGCATCGAGCCGACGGAGACGAATGCGCTGAAGCCGACGTTTTCACGAAAACTCCAGTCCAGCACTGCAGTCAGCAATGCGCCGCTCTGGCTGATGAAGCCGACGTTGCCGGGGCGCGCCATCGCGCTCGCAAAGGTTGCATTTAGGTGCGTGATGGGGCACATCACGCCCAGGCAGTTCGGGCCGATGAGGCGCATCTTGCCGCGCGCCAACTCGGCGATTTGCCGTTCCAGTTCCACGCCTGCAGCGCCCGCCTCTTTGAACCCGGCGGAGATGATGATGGCGCTTTTCACGCCCGCAGCGACGCACTCAGCGATAATGCCGGGTACCGTCGGTGCGGGCGTGATGATGACTGCCAGATCTACTGGCTCTGGCACTTTGCCGACGTTCGGGTACGCCTTGATGCCCAGCACCTGACTGCGCTTTGCATTGACCGGATAGACCGTGCCGCTAAACGGGTTGCTGATCAGGTTCCACAATACGGTGCGGCCGACGCTGCCCTCTGTTTCAGTCGCGCCAATGACGGCTACGCTGCGCGGTGCGAAAATTGCGCGCAAGGACTCGCGCCCGAAGTGCAGTGCGTCGAGCGCACGGTCAGGAAGGCTGGCGGGTGTGGTCGGTGTGGATTTCATGCTGCGCTTTCTTTTTGTTTAGACTTATCCCGCTGCACGGGCTGGTTTGCCCCGCTCAGGGTCTTGTTAGGGGAATCTGGATCGTGGTCGCTGGTGCAAGTATGTGGCGGGCGGATTTTCATCGCGAGTGCACCACAAAGGTACTTTGAATCCAGCGTGCCTGCATTGAGCGATGTCAATCACAGCCAAGCTTCTATCAAACTGCTCAGTTGACCCGCTCTCCACTGGTTCACCAATCTGAAGCAGAGGGGATACTGTGAGTACACATCGTCGGCCATCTCGCGCGGGACGCTGCAGGGATGCCGATCATCGGGCTGTGCCGTGGGGCGAACCGCGTTCTGAATGTGGAGCGCCAGGTTTAGCGGCATGCAAGTATCAGCCGGGTGGGATAGCCTTGCGCGTCGGCGGCCTGCAGCGAGATCGGTGCTAATGCAAGTACACACCCTACAACTTTAATCAGGGGCATGGCGGCATCTCCTGTTGCAGACGTTTTACGGCCGGTTTGATGCTGAGGCGCGTTTCTCCTGAGGATAGAGTTATGCGCGCGCACGGCGATCTTGCGGCATGTGTTTCGGGATCACCAGTTTACGCTCTTGCGAGTGTGCGGCGGTCTGAAAAAAGTTAACTCAAATTCATCAAGCATAATTTCCGTTTGCTTGGTAAGTACTGTGTTCTGCGCAGCCAGCAAGCGGGCATGGAGAATTACAAGGTGCATGGTGATTTGGTATCATCTGGTTCTGTTAGCCGCGCCAGCGCGGCGAGTGCGACGGACGCGACCAACCGCATCGCAGAAAATTTCTGACTGAACTGGAGATGACCAAATGACGACCGCCGCACAAACCCTCTCTCAATTCGCCGTCAACCTGAAGTACGACACGATACCCGCCGCGGTGATCGAACGCGCAAAGGACTGCCTGATCGACACCATCGGCGTTTGCACGTTCTGCAGCACGCTGCCCGAAAGCCACATCGTGATCGACTATGCTAAGCGCTACGGCAAGGGGGGCACGAGCTCGATCTTTGGAACGAAAGAGAAAGTGCATGCGCCGCAGGCTGCGCTCGCCAACGGAGCGCTCGCGCATTCTTTCGAAATGGATTGTCTCGTGCAGCCGGGTGTGGGCTGCCATCCGGGGGCATCGATCACCGCCCCGGGTTATGCGGTCGCTGAGGAACTCGGCACCAGCGGCCGCGATTTCCTCGCGGCCTACGTGGCCGGTGTCGAAGTGCTGCACCGGATCGGCGCCGCATCGCGCCGCACGACCGAGAAGATCGGCTTTCACGCGCCCGGGATCACCGGCGCATTCGGCGGCGCCGTCGTCGCCGGCAAACTGCTCGGACTCAATGCCGATCAAATGACCAACGCGCTGGGCATCGCGGGGTCGATGTGTTCCGGGCTGCTCGAATTTGCCCAGTCGGGCGGCGGCATGGTAAAGCGGCTGCACTTCGGGCACGCCGCTCACTCGGGCATACTCGCGGCGCGGCTCGCGCTCGACGGCTTTACCGGGCCGCAAACCATCCTCGAGGGCAAGAAGGGCTATCTGAAGGTATTTTGCAGCGACGGCGATGCGAAGCTGCTTACCGCTGACCTCGGCAGCTCCTGGAGAATCGTCGAGACGCTCGCGTTCAAGCGCTACGCCGCCCACATTACCTCGCATGTGCCGGTGACTGCGGCGCTCGCGCTCAAGGCGAAGCACGGCATCAAGAGCGCGGACATCGCGTCGATTACGCTGGCGGTCGGCGAGGAAGTGGCGCATCACCACGATATTCCGGAACCGATGGACCTGCCGACCGCGCAGTACAGCACTGCTTTTGCCGTCGCACTCGCCTTTTGCCGGGACCCGAATGATCCGACTGTGTTTTCAGAGGCGTCACTCAAGGACACGGAGATCCGTGCGCTTACGCGCAGCATAAAAGTCGAGGTGCTCGAAGGTGGGAAGAACCTGCTCTCCACCCGCGTCACCGTGCGCCTGAAAGACGGCCGCGAGTTCTCCGAGCAGCTCGATTACTACCCGGGCATGCCGCAGCAGCCGATGACCCGCGATGACGTGCGCGCCAAATTCAAGAGCGTCACCGCCAGCGTGCTCGGCGCCAATGCCGATCGCGTGTCCGAGCGGCTTGCCAACATCGAGTCGGCAAGCAACATTGCGCAGCTTGCGCTGAGTTGATTTAGTAAACGAACAAGGCGGCGCTGCTTGCGGCGCCGTCCTTCACGCGGGTTCTATTGGGGTACCAGGCCCGCTGCGCGCGCCGCTTCGCTCATGCCCTTGACGGTATTGGCAAAGAGCACGCGAAACTCCTCAGATGTGCTGCCGACCGGAGTTAGCCCCAGCCGGATGAACCGCTCTCGCACTTCGGGGACCGCAACGGCTTTGTGTACTTCGCTTTCCAGCCGAGCGATGATGGCTGCAGGCGTTTTCGCCGGCGCAAACAGGCCATGCCAGCCCGATCCCACCTGCGTCGTCTGCGGAGCGCCCGCTTCAGCCATCGTCGGCACATCCTTCATAAATTCGGCGCGGGTTTGGTAGTCGTACGCCAGCGCTCTAAGTTTGCCGGCTTTGATCAGAGGCAACGCCACTGAAGTCGTCACGAACATGACCTGCACTTCACCGGAAATCACTCCGGTGATTGCGGGGCCGGCGCCTTTGTACGGCACGTGCACCATGTTGGTTTTCGCCTGCGCATCGAACAGCGCGCTTCTCAGGTGGATGCCCGAACCCTGCCCGGGCGAACCATAAGCGATCCGGCTGTTGGGCTTGTGTGCCAGTGCAATGAGTTCCTTTAGGTTCTTAACCGGCATCGACGGATGCACGACCAGGAACGCCGCCTCGGAGGACGAAATGTGCGACACCGGAATGAAATCCCTGAACACGTCGAACGGCAGAGTCTTGTTGATGCTCGGATTTATCGCGAACGAATTCGGAGCGATCATCAGCGTATAGCCATCGGGCGCAGCCTTTGCCACCATCTCCCCGCCGATGATGCCGGTGGCGCCGGGATGATTGTCGACGATGAACGATTGTCCGGTCTGCGCGGTCAGCTGCGGGGCGAGGATGCGGGCAGTGGAATCGGGGCCGCCCTGGCCGAACCCGATGATCAGCCGCACCGGGCGCGCCGGATAGTTTTGACTCCAGCCCGCGTTGCACACCATGAGCGCCATCAATGACGCCGCCATCAGCATTCTGCGCATAAGGATTCTCCTGGAAGCGCACTAAGTATAGCACTCGACCACCCCCTGCAAGCTCTTGTTGGGTCAATGTATAATGGCGCGTTTTCTGATAAGACACCCAGGTAGCCCGCCATTCGCGCCGGGGATATTCAGCATTTGTTTTTAGCAGCACACACGCCAAAGGATTGCCCATGTTAATCATCGATACCCATGTACACGTTGGAGACACTTGGGAAGAGCCGATCGAAACGATGTTGTATCAGATGGAAGCCAATGGCGTTTCCCACGCCGTGCTCGCACAGCTCAACGGCCATTACGACAATACGTACATACTCGACTGCGTGCAGCGCCATCCAGGCCGCTTCAAGGCGATCATTCTGCTCGACCCGCTCGACAAGTCCAGGGCAAAAACGCTCGAGCAATTGAAAAAGCAGGGCGCCTCCGGGATGAGGATCAATCTGCGGGACGAATGGGATAACGAGGATGTCGCGTTCAAGGCCGCGGGCGAGCTGGGGATGATCGTGAGCGCAATCGGAAACTCCACGAATTTCGCGTCCGCAAAATTCAAGAAGCTGCTCGACAACTTCCCCGAGACGCAGTTTTGTCTTGAGCACATGGGGCGCAGCGCAAAGCCGGGAGTCGATTTTGCTGAGCCGCCGCACGACGGCTTCAAGGATTCGCTGGAATGCGCGAAATGGCCCAACACCGCCATCAAGGTTCCGGGCCTTGGGGAAATCGTGAAGCGTCCCAGCCGTTTCCCTGCAGGTGCCGGCGCTTTGCCGTTCAGCGAGGTCAAGATTCCGCCGCTCTACGACATGGCAAAAGAAGCCTATGGCGTGAAGCGGATGATGTGGGCTTCCAATTTCCCGCCTTGTGCGGCCCTCGAGGGATACCGCCACGCCCTGCAGTGGGTGCGCGAATACCCGGGGTTCCAGAACGGCGACGACATCGAGTGGATCATGGGCAAAACCGCTGCCAAGTACTGGGGTTTTTCCTCCTAGCCTGCCCCCCCGTAGTCACCGTGGTTCCGCGCTGGGCTGTCTTAGGCAGCCCGGTTCGCGTTGCGCCTCCGCGCGATGGCGGCGTCATAGACGCCTTGCGCCCCACACCTGCAAGGGTGAAAATCCACACCGCACCCCACAAAATTGCTAAGCTGGCTTCCGCGAAAACCAAAGAGGAGGTAACGCTCATGCAGATCGTACGAATCTCAGGGATCGTTGCAGCGGTGGCCGGATTCGCGCTTGCGTGCGCGGCACTGCCGGTATTCGCGCAAAGCAACGCGGCGAATTACCCCACGCACCCGGTGCGCGTCATCACGCCCGCCGCGTCGGGCGGCACGACCGACATCCTCGCCCGGCTCTTCAGCGCGCGGCTCACCGAAGCGTTAGGGCACCAGTTCATCGTGGACAACCGCGCGAGCGCGAATGGCGTCGTCGGAACCGAAATTACGGCGCATGCGCCTCCCGACGGCTACACGCTGCTGCTCGCGTATCACCAGAACATCGTCAATGCAGTGCTCATTCCGAACCTGCCGTACCATGCGGTGAACGACTTCACGCCGATCACACAGCTCACCCAGGCGGGCTTCCTGCTTGTCGTGCCCATGTCGCATCCGGCGAAGACGGTCAAGGAATTCGTCGACTGGACGAAATCGACCAAGGACCCGCTCAACTTCGGTTCCGCCGGCACTGGCAGCGGCGGTCATCTCGCGGGGGAGTTGTACAAGATCATGACGGGTGTAAACGCCCAGCACATTCCGTACAAGGGGTCAGCGCCTTCGCTGACGGCGCTGGTGGGCGGCGAATATCAGTTCAGTTTCGCGGGCATGCAGGCGGCGCAGGTATTGGTGCGGGGCGGGAAGCTGCGCGGGCTCGCGGTGACCACGCCGCAGCGCGTCGGGGCAATGTCGGATATTCCGACGGTGGCAGAAGCGCTGCCGGGCTTTGCGGTCGTCGGCTGGTATGGCGTGGTGGGGCCTGCGAAAATGCCGAGGCCGATCGTCACCAAGCTGAATAGCGAATTTCTCAAGGTACTCAATCGGCCGGACACCCGCGAGCGCATTCTGGCCGATGGCTCGGAGCCGGTCGGCAGTTCTCCCGAGGAATTCCGCAAGTTCCTGCTCGCCGATCTGGAGAAGTGGGCGAAGGTGGTGAAAGAGAGCGGGGCGAAAGCCGACTAGAACAAACTGGAGCAACTCATGTGGCATTGTTTGATTGCGGCGCTTGCGCTGGTCGCGACGATGGCGGGCGCGCAGGACATCGGAAATTATCCGGCGCGCCCAGTGCGCACTGTGGTCGCTCTGCCGCCTGGCGGCGCCACAGATGTACAGGCGCGTATATTCGCGTCGCGGTTAAGCGAAACTTTCGGCCGTCAGTTCTTCGTTGAAAACCGGCCTGGCGCGGGCAGCATCGCAGGCTATACCGCGGTCGCCAAAGCGCCTCCCGACGGCTACACGCTGCTCGCAGTCGGGCTCACCTTTACCTTTGCTCCGGCGCTGGAGCGGGAACTCGCCATCGATCCGGTCCGGGATTTCGCGCCGGTCTCGCTCATGACCAAGGCGCCCTGGCTGCTCGTGGTGCATCCCTCGCTGCCGGCGAAGAGCGTCAAA
This sequence comes from uncultured beta proteobacterium, assembly GCA_903905655.1. GTDB lineage: Bacteria > Pseudomonadota > Gammaproteobacteria > Burkholderiales > SG8-41 > PALSA-1004. The sequence continues at coordinate 16,852 of CAIVHG010000094.1, forward strand.
GAGTTTATCGCGCTCGCCAAGGCACGGCCCGGAAAGCTCAATTTCGGCGGCGGCGCCTTGCTCTCCGGCACCCACTTGCTCGCCGCCTGGCTGATCCAGGCGGCCCATATCCAGGCCGAGTACATTCCTTACAGCTCCGGCGGAACGGGATTGTCGACCATAGATCTGGTATCGGGCCGCGTCGATGCCGCCATCGCCACTGTGTTCACCACCAAGCCCTTTATCGATGCCGGCAAGTTGCGCGTGCTTGGCATCAGCAGCGCGCAGCGGTCCAAAGTTTTTCCTAACCTGCCGACCATCGCGGAACAGGGAGTGCCGGGCTATGACGCGTACACTTTTCACGGCTGGGTGGCGCCGGCGGGAACGCCGCCCGCGATCGTCAATCGCCTGAGCACAGAGCTCGCGCGCATTGCGCGTTCTACGGAAATCGTAGACAAGATCAAGGACGACGGTGGAGAACCCGTCGGCAGCAACCCCGAGCAATTCCGGCAGTTTATTGTCGCCGAAGTGACGCGCTGGAAATCGATCGTCACGAGTTCAGGCATGAGCGCCAAGTAAGCTGCGGCGCGCGCTCTGAAGGATTTTCTTGGGTGGCGGCGCAGCGGCATCACTGCCTGCGCGCCGCCATCACGATACGCCACTCAGGAAGGAAGCCATGCCCCCGCATTTCCCATCGCTATTTCAGCCGATACGCATAGGAACGAAGCAGGCACCCAACCGCATCATGCGGCTGGCGACGCTGTCGAACGCCGTCGAAGGCGGCCTGGTCACCGAGCGCATGATTGCCCTGTATCTGCGCTATGCGCGCGGCGGCAGTGGAACCATCGTTACCGAAGGCGTGCGTGTGCATCCCAGTAACGTCGGGCACGGCCACAATATACAGCTCTACGAAACCGCGGCCATTCCCAGTCTGGCGCGGCTCGCGCAGGCCGTGCAGCGCGAAGGCGCGCTGCTGATCGTGCAGTTCAACCACAATGGCCGCCAGCATCACGGCAACAGCATTCCGTCCAATCTGTGGGGCCCCTCGGCCATTGCCTGCCCGCACAGCGGTGGTGTGCCGCATGCCATGACAAAGTCTGAAATCGCGGAAGTCGTCGCCGGTTTCGCGCTGTCTGCGCTGCACGCCAAGCAGGCGGGCTGCGATGGCGTGGAGCTGCATGGCGGACAAGGGCACCTGGTGCAGCAGTTCATGTCCGCGTTCAGCAATCAGCGCGACGATGAATACGGCGGGAGCCTTGAAAACCGGCTGCGCTTTTCCTGTGAAATCCTCACTGCCGTGCGCGAGCGCGTCGGCCGCGATTTCATCGTCGGCATGCGCCTCGGCGTCGAGGACTTCACGCCGGGCGGATTCACTATCGAAGAAAGCAAGCAGGCGGCGATCCGGCTGCGCGACCTGGGCGTGCTCGACTACCTGTCGCTCACCCAGGGCAATTTCAACACCATAGACACGCACCTGCCCGACAGCCACTATGGGCCGACGCCGCACATCGGGCTGCATGCTCAGATCAAGTCGGTCGCGGGTACACTGCCCGTTGTTGCCAGCACGCGCATCCAAACTCCGGAGCAAGCGGAAGCCATCATCGCGGCCGGTCAGGCCGATATGGTCGGGCTGTGCCGCGCGTTGATCGCCGATCCTGAGTGGCCGCTGAAGGCAAGCGCAGGACGCAGCGATGACATCAGGCGCTGCATTTCCATCAATCAGTGCTGGGGCACGGGCGGCCGCTTGAGCTGCTCGATCAATCCCACGCTGGGTCACGAGCTCGATCTGCCGGCGCCGATCAAAGTGGCCGCCCCCAAACGAGTGCTGGTCGTGGGCGGCGGGCCCGCAGGACTCGAAGCGGCTCGCGTTGCCGCCGAATGCGGGCACGAGGTGATCCTGTTTGAAGGCCGCAGCGAACTCGGCGGCAAGCTTGCCGGATCCAAGCGCCACCTCTCATATCATGAAGTGAGCTACGCCGTCGATTTCCTGGCACGGCAGGCGCGTAAATCCGCGATTGAGATCCGGCTTGGCGTTACCGCCGATGCCGACACCATCCTGGCCGAGCGCCCGCAGGCGGTAATCATCGCCACCGGCGCCACTCCGTACGCGCCGCCGCTCGCCGGCGACGGCTCGGTTCCGGTTTATGCCTATGATCGCGAAATCCCTGCCGGCTTTCCGGGTGGCGCGGTGGTGGTGATGGACCAGGACGGCTACTTCTGGGCCGCCGCTCTGACCGAAGAGCTTGCGCGCCAGGGCCGCAAGGTTTACTACGTCACACGTTTCATGGAGCCGTTACGCGAACTGCCGCAGGTCTCGCGCATCAGCACGTTACGCGCATTCGATGAGCTCAACGTGACGTGCTATGACAACATGATGGTGGAGCGTGCCGAGCGCGGCGCACTCATGCTGCGCCACGCCTACAATTCGCAGCGCTCATTGCAGCTCGCTGACATAAGCGCACTCGTATGGATCGGCGCCCAGCGCGTCAACGACGGGCTTGCGCAATCGCTGCGCGAGCGCGGCTTCAAAAATGTGCGCGTGGTGGGAGATGCGAGCGCTCCGCGGCGGCTGGCGGATGCCATGAGGGAAGGGCACCGTGCGGGGCGCACCGTCGAATAACGGTCTGGGCATCAGTAAATAAGTGCAGGCATCTATGGTGATGCGGCACCGGTTGCACTACACGGCAGTTCAATGAGTGACGCTGTTAAATCTGAATAGCGCGCGGATCTCATTTACCAACGATCACGAGGATGATTCGATGGTTTCTGAACGCTCATCGCACGTTACGCAGGACCTATGCGCTTATCTGGCGGCGGCGCGTTATGCAGACATGCCGGCGCGAGCGGTGCACGAAGGGCGGCGCGGCGTGCTCGACTGGCTGGGCTGTGCGCTGGCCGGGAGTGCGCATCCTACGATAGACAAGCTGGCCGGCGTGCTGGAGGAGATCGGCGGCAGGCCGCAGGTGTCGGTGCTGGGCCGCAAGCTCAAGCTGGGGCTGCTCGATGGGGCGCTTGCCAATGGGCAGATGGGCCACGTGCTCGATTTCGATGATACGCACTCGGTCGACACCACTGTGCTGCACACCAGCTCCCCAGTGCTGGCCGCATTGTTCGCGCTCGCGCAACGCGCAGCGGTCAGCGGGCAGGCGTTTCTGCTCGCCTACGCTTCCGGTTTCGAGGCGGGAATACGCAGCGGCCTTGCTGCTCCGGGCCATCTCAAGGGCGGCTGGCATACCACGGGCACGCTGGGTGCCATCGCAGCGGCAGTCGCAGCCGGCAAGTTATTGGGTCTGGACGCAAAGCAGCTCAATCATGCAATGGCCATCGGTGCGACCCAGGCTGGCGGCATGCAGCAGAATCGCGGCACTTCGTGCAAGTCATTCCACGCCGGCAAGGCGGCCATGAGCGGCGTGCTCGCCGGGTTGCTTGCGCAGCGCGGTTTCGACAGCTCGCTGGAAATCATCGAAGGCAAGCTCGGCTACAGCCGCATCTACAGCGATGTGGCTGCGCCGGAGTTGCTGACCGCCGATTTGGGCAGCCGCGGCTGGGAAATCGAGCGCAATGGGCACAAGCCGTATGCCTGCGGTTTTGTACTGCACGCGGCTCTCGATGCCGTGCTGGCGCTGCGTGCGCAAGCGCAGATTGATCCGGGGCAGGTGAGCGCGATCGAAATCGTCGGGCATCCGCATGTGTTATCGGTCACTGGAACGCTTGCGCCCGTCACCGGTTTGCAGTCCAAGTTCAGCATCTATCACAGCGCCGCCGCCGCGTTTATCGATGGCGCAGCGCAGGCACATCAGTACACTGACCAGCGCGCGCTTGATCCCGCCGTGATTGCACTGCGTCTGAAAGTTAAGGTAAGCGTCGACGAATCGTTTCGCAAGGACCAGGCGCAGGCGTTCATGATTGCCGGCGGCAAGCGCAATGAAGCCACCATCGAACACGCGAGTGGCATGGCGGAGAACCCCATGAGCGACGCCGCAATCGAAGCGAAATTTCTTGCCAACGCGGAGCCTGTGATCGGCAAGGAGCGTGCGCTGCGCGTGGCCGAGTCCGTGTGGAAGCTGGACGAACTCAAGGACGTCGGGGAGATCGTTGCATTGTGTGATTAGAGCTACACCGTCGAGGATGGACCTAGAATTCGAAAAACTGCCGGAGGCGTCACCGTCGATGTAAAATAACTGCCTTCCTCGGCAGCCATGGCAGGTGCGCAAAGTGCAGATCGTTTGTCTAGACCTCGAAGGTGTGCTTGTTCCGGAAATCTGGATCGAGTTCTCCAAGCGCACCGGTATACCCGAGTTGCGGCGCACCACCCGCGATGAGCCGAACTACGACACGCTGATGAAGGGCCGCTTGGCGCTGCTCTCCCAGCACAAGCTGGGGCTGCCGGACATTCAGAAAGTGATCGCCGACATGGGGCCGATGCCGGGCGCCAAGGCTTTTCTCGACGATCTGCGCCAGCGTTTCCAGGTGATCATCCTCTCCGACACCTTCTACGAATTTGCCATGCCCCTGATGCAGCAGCTGGGCATGCCGACCTTGTTCTGCCACAAGCTCGAAGCTGATGCGCGCGGCATGCTGGTCAACTATCACCTGCGCATGCCGGAACAGAAACGGGAGTCGGTGAAGGCGCTCAAGGCGCTCAATTTCAAGGTGATCGCCGCGGGGGATTCATACAACGATACAGCCATGCTTGGTGTGGCACACGCCGGCATCCTGTTCCGCCCGCCGGAGAATGTGATCCGTGAGTTTCCGCAGTATCCGGTCACTATGGATTACGGCCAGCTCGAAGCCGAAATTAGCAAGGCCAGCGCCAGAATCTAAGGCGTTGCATCCTCTGTAAAAAAACGCGCTGGGCAGGTCGCGCCCGCGAGCTTCTGCGTACGTAAAAAGGGAGCGCTGGCGCAGCGCTCCCCGTGATGCTTGCCGGACCGATTGATTCAGTCCGGGGGGGCAGATCAGATCAGCCCTTGTTCCTTGAAGACCTTGCGAATCTTCTCGATATGCTCCGGGGTCGGATGCTTGGCCGGCCGTCTCACGAGGCCGCAGGGCTTGCCCAAGATATCCATCGCCGCTTTATTGCCGCCGCGGGTCAGGTGGCGATCGCCGCCGATGATCACTGCATTCGTGATGGTTTCAATTTTCTCAGACCACTTTTCGCATTCCGCCCAGTCGCCTTTTTGATACGCGGTCCACAGATTCACGCTCCACTCGTGCGAGAAGTTGGAACTGGGGCTGCAGCTGGCCTTGAAAGGGATGTGACAGGTCAGCGGATACAGGACATTGAGTCCGCCCGCCACCCACCTGAAATTCTTGGTGTGACGGGTGCGCATGATGATCTCGCCGAATTGATCGAAGCTGAAATCGCCGTTCAGCTTCATGCCCACCATATTGGGAATCTCGGCCATCTTCTGGATGGTGGCAGGCGCGAAGTGGTTCCCGGTCTGGTGGGACGGATAAAAGATCATGGGTTTGTCGGAGTATGTGCTCGCCAGGTCCTTATAGTAGCTATAGGCTTCGTCCTGGCCATACTTGTTGAAGTAAGGAGCGATCACCCACAGTCCATCGGCTCCGGCCTTCACCGCATAGTCCGCGTATTGCAGTGTCTTTTCGAAGCTCTCGGTGCCGAAAAACGACCACGCCGGAATCTTTGCCTTGTGTGCGACGTCGATCATCACATCGGTCCAGACTTTCCACTCGTCGAAAGTCAGGCTGGCGAACTCGCTGTGGCCGGCCGGCCCATGCAAGCCACCGGAGCCCTTCGTGACAGCGGAGAGACGGGTATGCAAGGCCTTTGCATCCAGCTTGTTGTCGGCGGTAAACGGCGTATACGAACCTGGAAGTAAGCCCTCGGGTAGCAACATGTCCATCTCTCCTGTCAAATGAGGTAGTGCGCGAATTAGCCGGGAATTTTACTACATTAAGAGCCCCTAACAGGATGAAACCCGTGTGCGTTACAGCCAGAATTGTCGATGGCAAGGCGCTCGGCGCAGCCAATGGCCATTCCCTTGGCAAGCCGAGCAACGCGGCGTCGTGTGGAGGGCGGAGCAGGTTACAGGCGCATCGCGCTTGGATGCGACCCCGGAGCGCGACACTCGGCGCACCGATTCCACGCGACTCATGCGCACCTTCTCGGTCGCATCCCCGCAAACGGGGCTCCTGCGACACGTTAGCGGAACGCCAGATTGCGGGAGCAGGAGCCGGGCGCGCTGCCCGCATTCGGGTGGCTTCGCCACTAACGAGTCCACGCGCCCCTGCTCTGCGCTGCGGTGCGCCGGCAATTCTGGCTGTAACCCTTCGGGCTGGCGCGAATTTTGGCTTATAACTTTGTCGCAAGTCGCTTGCTTAGAATGACTAAGCGGCGCGCCTTGCTTCGCGTGCTGAGCCAAAATCGTGACAGCGCACCACGTGTTTCATTCTGTTAGGGGCTCTAAGCAGGCTAGGCCGAAAACGCGCAGGACGGTCTGCAATATATCGGGGCAGCCCGGGAAATGCCTGCTTATGGCAACGCATTCCCGGGATCGCTCTCCCATGCAACGGCTGGCCCGCGCTCGTGCCGTGCGCTTTTTAATCCGGGACGGGTCCGGCCGGCTCCATGCTCATTCGGCAGTGACGCCGGACTGCTTGATGATGACCGCGATCCTCTCGTAATCCTCGCGCATCGTGCGTGCAAAGGCATCTGGACTCAGCGTGCGCGGTTCGATGCCCAGCTTGGTAATGCGTTCCAGGATCACCGCGTTCTGGAGCAGCTTCGCCATTTCGCCGTTGATGCGGTCGACCACTGGCCGCGGGATGCCCGCAGGCCCCAGCAGCCCGAACCAGCCCTGGTACTCGAAGCCGGGGAAGCTCTCGGCGACCGTCGGCAGTTGCGGCATCAGGGTCCAGCGCTCCGAGGACGTGATGGCGATCATCCTGAGCCGGCTTTCGTTCGCATAGGCCATCGCACTCGTAACTGGAAGAAACGTGGTATGGATGCGCTCGCCGATCATGTCGATCACCGGCTCGGCATTCGATTTGTACGGCACGTGCAGCATCTGCAGGCCCGCGACGCTCGCGAATGCCGCCATCGCCAGATGGCTTGAGCTGCCGTTGCCCGCGGTGCCGTAATTGATCTTCCCGGGATTCGCCTTCGCGTATTTGACGAACTCGTCCACGGTCTTCGCGGGAAACTTCGCATTGACCAGCAGGACCTGGCCGCTGCCCTTGCCGATGTGGGAGACCGCTGAAAAATCCTTGATCGGATCGTAGGGAGGCTTTGGTGCAACCAGCGCGCTGACGATGTGGTTCGTCGCGGCGATGACCAGCGTTTGCCCGTCGGGCGCTGCTTTGGCGACCATAGCGGAACCGACCGCGCCCCCTGCGCCGGGCCGGTTCTCTATGATGATGCTCTGCCCGAGCGCTGCACCAAGCTCGGTGTTGAAGGTGCGCGCCAGGAGTTCCTGGCCGCCGCCTGAGGCAAAAGGCACGATGATGCGCATCACGCGTCCGCCCCCGGTCTGTGCATCCGCGGTGCCGGCAAGGCACAGCAGGCACGCACCAGCCAGCGCCACCCGCATCAGCAGGCCGTGATTTCCTTTTGCCATTCTCAAGCTGCCATGAGCCATTGGTCGTCTCCAACTGAATGGGAATATAAGTGCTGATGCGGCGCATCAATCAACAGTGATCCCGGATAGTTTAAAAAATATATGAGCATGATCTGCGCTCATTCTAAGACTACCGGAGCCTTGTCTTCGCGTGCACGTAACCACGCTGCATCGTGATTTTTCGCTCATTGCGCCTTGATCCCTTTCTCGCGGATGACGCGGGACCAGACTTCCACATCGGTCTGGATCTCGCTGGCGAATTGAGGCGGCGTGGTTGCCGCCGCGATATAGCCGTCCTTGGCGAGGCGGCTCTCGAAATCAGGCGTGTGCAGGATGCGGACGAATTCGGCGTTGAGCCTGGAGACGATGGCGGGCGGCAGCTTCGCGGGCCCGAGCACGCCCAGCCACGAATACACATTCTCCAGTCCGCGAATTCCCGCCTCCGCAAAAGTAGGAACGTCCGCCAGTGCCGGCGATCGTTTGTCGCCGGTGATCGCGAGGCCGCGCAGTTTGCCCGCCGTGACCAGAGCCTGCGAGAGGCCGATGTTATTGAATAGATATTGGGCCTCGCCGGCGCCCGCGGCCTGCAGGGCGGGACCGCCTCCTTTGTAGGGCAGATGCGCCGCCTGGATGCCGGTAGCCGAATTGAAGAGTTCAGCCGCGAGGTGGCTGATGCCGCCTAGTCCAGAGCTGGAGAAGTTGATGGAACCTGGTTTGGCCTTGGCGTATGCGATGAACTCGGCGAGCGTGCGCGCCGGGATCGTGGAGTGAATGACGAGATAGAGCGGAAACTTTGCGACCTTGGTGATCGGTGTCGCATCGGCGACGATGTCGTAGGGGCGCGGGTCCATCAGCAACGGGCCCAGCACGTAACCGGTGTCGGTGGTGAAGAGCAGCGTGTAGCCGTCAGGCGCGGCGCGCAGAACGAATTCGCTGCCGATAGCTCCGGTGGCACCGGAGCGGTTCTCGACGATTGCCGACTTGTTCCACGAAGCCTGCAGCGCGGTGGCGATGATGCGCGCATAAAGATCGGACGCACTGCCGGGCGAGGACGGCACCACGAAGCGAATCACGCGTGATGGATACTCCTGTGCTGTAACAGCAGCGCTGAATGCGATGAGTATTACGGCAATCAAATGCCGGCCTAACGATTTCAAAATGCTCATGGTTGTCTCCCTGTAAATGCGCTGCAATCTGCGGCAATATATTTGATCGGGTCGCAGTCCACAAAAGCTACTCATTACATGATTTGTCCGCCCGCGCAGCAGATGCGATCCCCGGTAATGTAGGAAGACTGATCGGAAGCCAGGAACAGCGCAACCTTCGCGACTTCGTCGGGCGTGCCGAAGCGCTTCAGCGGAATGGTGGCGAACTTTTCGCGGGTATTGGGATCACCTGCTGTGTTGCCGTACCATTCGGGATTTTGCCGCACATTCTCGATGCTCATCAGGGCGATCAGGTTGGCGCGTATGCCGTGCGGGCCCCCCGCCCGCGCCAGCGTTTTGATCAGCCCGTACAGCCCGTGCTTGGACGCGACGACGGGCGCTCCGTGCCCCGACCACGCGGTGAGAGACACTCCTCCGCCCAGAGCGATGATGCTTCCGCCCTGTCGGCGTTCTATCATTCCCGGGATCAGGGCCTTGGCCAGGGAAAAAGTGGAATGGCAGTTGATGGCGAAAACCTGCAGCCACTCCGCGTAGCTATACTCCCATGGTAGCTTCTGCGGCCGTATGCCAGCCACGCTCACCAGCACGTCGACCTTGCCGAAACGCTCCATGCCGGTGTGCGCCGCATGGGTGGCTTCCTCATGGCTGCTCAGGTCCGCAAGTACCGACAGCGTCTGCACGCCAAAGCGCTCGCACTCTTTGGCTGTCTGATCGAGTTCCTCGCCGCGCGCTCTGGACACCAGTATCAGGTCGGCGCCCTCGCGCGCATAGGTCAGCGCGATCGCTTTGCCGTTGTTGCGCCCGGCGCCGGCAATCAGCGCGGTCTTGCCTTTGAGCTGCATCTAATATCTCCGTTGAAATCGCCAGCAAAAAGCACCCTTACTCCTCCTTGATGCCCGCTTTCCTGATGATGGGGGTGATGCGCGCGGCGAAGTCCTCGACAAAGCGCTGGGTCTCTTCCGGCGTGCGCGCAGGCGGCACGATATTGCCGAGAGTCTCCAGTTGCTTCTGAAAGGCGGGACTACCCAGTATTGTTGCGGTCGCTGCATGCAACTGGTTGATGATCGGCCTGGCAGTTGCGGCCGGCGCAAACAGGCCGTTGAAAGTGCTCGAGGACAATCCTGGAAAGCCGGATTCGATGGCCGTGGGCACCTGCGGGAACTCGACCAGGCGCTCATCGCTCAGGCTAGACACTACCTTGAGTTTGCTGGCGCGCACCAGGCTGATCACGGAAGCGCTGGTCATCACCGCAAGCTCGAGTTGGCCGCCGATGACGTCGTTCATGGCCTGGACCGCGCCTTTATAGGGGACGTGCAGCACATCCACGCCGGTGACCGACTTGAACAATTCCCCAGCCAAATGGTTTATCGAGCCCACGCCGATCGAGGCGTACGAGTACTTGCCGGGATTGGCTTTGAGCAGTGCGACCAGCTCCCTGGTATCGCGGGCCGGAAACGAAGGCGCGGACGACACGACCATATATTGCAGCCCAAGCAGAGAGATCGCAGTGAGGTCGTGCACGCCGTCATAGGTCGGCGTCTTCATGATGACCGGGCTGATGATCACGCCCGAGGATGCGCCGATCAACAGCGTATAGCCGTCGGGCTTCGCCTTGGCGACTTGCCCGGTTCCGAGCGCGTTGCCGGCGCCGGCCACGTTTTCGATGATGATCGGCTGGCCGAGCATCGGCGACAGCTGCTGGGCCAGCTGCCGTCCCACGATATCCAGCGGACCGCCCGCCGCGGCAGGCACCACCAGCCTGATCAGCCTTTCCGGATACCGCACCTGCGCGCACGCCGGGAATGCAAACGCCAACATGCCGGAGATCGCCAGAAGAATCCGGACTGTCTTGCTCAACATCATGGTCGCTACCTTCTGTGAAACGAATGCCAGTGCCAGGCGCATGACATATCAGCTCCGCAAATATCGTCTATGCGGGCTCATCAGCGTCGTCCGTGGAGAGGACATCACTGTATCGCCGGCCGGGGTGCCGGTCAATCACTCGAAGTTAGGTCAATGATGGGCCTCGGCTCGCAGAATGGATTTATATTACTTTGGCCGCGGCCATACCTCGGGGGATCTGACGGTCTATCTGCCCAAGGAGAAGGTGCTGGTCGCGGGCGATCTGTGGTCCGAGGGCGGAGACCTGCTGCTCAACAGCGGTATCGATGGCCGCGACGGCTCCACGCTCGAAGCGGCAAGGACGCTGACCGGCGCCAGCGAGCTGGACTTCGACATCGCGCTGGTCGGTCACCGCAAGGCGATCCGCGGCAAAGCCAGCCTAGAGGCCGCAATCGCAGATGACAACAAGATCGTCGCGCAGATCAGGGAAAGCTACGGTCGTGGAGAAGGGGTTGACGACACGCTGAAGAGAATCGTCACGCCACCGAACATGGGCGCCGCCTCGTGGCAGCGTGCCATCATTCGCGGCTACGAGGAACTGGAGTTGCGCAAGCAGTTAGGCTTGCCGAAGCTATAGACTGCAGTTGCTGTAGAGAATCACGGCCGCGAGCTTAGGCGACACGC